>JAQTSL010000021.1 GCA_028711355.1 Rhodoferax sp. | reverse complement strand
GGCCAGAGGGTGGCAGTGGCGGCGGCACGGTGGTGGCGCAAGGCACACCCGAGCACGTGGCCGCCTGCGCAGCCAGCCACACCGGGCGCTATCTGGCGCCGGTTCTGGCGCGCTGAGCGGTTGCTGGTTCAGTCCCTGACGCCAGCGGCAGCCGCACGACACGCCGCGTTGAGCAGATCACGGGTTTTGATCGCCTCGGCGCGCGCAGCGGCGGCAAAGTCGTCGTTGGGCGAGGCATAGAGAATGGCACGTGATGAATTGACAATTACCGGCGCGCTGGTGCTGCGCAGCCCGCTGGCGTCAATGCTGCCGCGCCAGCCGGCCTTGATCGTCGCCGCTGCGTCGCCGCCTTGCGCACCAACGCCGGGGATCAGCAGCGGCAGCGTCGGCGCCAATTGACGCACCTGGTCGATTTCTGCTGGATAGGTGGCGCCCACTACCAGCCCGAGTTGGCCGTTGCGGTTCCATGGCCCTTGTGCCAAACTGGCCAGGTATTCATACAACATTGGTTGCCCGGCCACGCTGGCCAGGCGCTGCGCCTGCAGGTCAGAGCCACCTGCGTTGGAGGTGCGGCACAACAGAAAGGCGCCTTTATCGTGCCGTTTCAGATACGGCTCGATCGAGTCCTGTCCCATAAACGGCGACAGTGTGACCGCGTCGGCGCCGTAGCGCTCAAAGGCCTCCACCGCGTACAGCTCGGCGGTGCTGCCGATGTCGCCGCGCTTGGCGTCCAGAATGACCGGCACCGATGGCGCAGTGCGCCGGATCTGGGCGATCAGCTGTTCCAACTGATCCTCCGCCCGGTAGGCGGCAAAGTAGGCGATCTGCGGCTTGAACGCGATCGCCAGATCACAGGTGGCGCTGACGATAGCGGCACAAAAGTCGTAAATCTTGCTGGCATCATTCTTGTATTTGGCTGGAAATCTGGACGGATCGGGGTCCAGCCCGACGCACAAGAAGGAGTCACTTTGGCGCTCGGCCAGGCGCAGGAGGTTTAGAAATTTCATCACCAGATTGTAGAAAAAAGCGCGTTCAAGGTGGGCGACCCCTGACACCGTGTTAAGAATGCCCTAAGCCGCCCCTAAGTTGCTCTTAAGCCTGGGGCACGATGATTCACCCCATCCCAACACCACCGCACGGAGGTTCACCATGAATTCTGATTTGAAACAATTTGCCAGCAAGTATTTGTCGCTGGTCGCTGGCACGCTGATGGTCGTGAGCTTTGTCGCTTTTATTTCCATACCGTACAGCCTGGGCGGACACCCGGGCGAGTCCAACGTGGCGCGCGCCAGCGTCGATGCGCCAACCCAGATTGCACTGGACGCCCACCTGGCAGATGCTACCGGTCAGGCTGCTATAACCGCTAAACTTTGAGCTTTGCACGGCCTGGCAATTCCATGAACCCCTCTGATTTGCGTGAAGACAGCGAAGACACCACTAGCACCCTGGCCGAACGTGCCCGCGCCGCGTCGCGCAGTACCTGGGTCAGCGTGGCGGTTAACGTGGTGCTGTCCAGCGCCCAGATTACCGTGGGGGTGCTCAGCAAGTCACAGGCGCTGATTGCCGACGGCGTTCACTCTTTATCAGACCTGGTGGCAGACTTTGTCGTGCTGCTGGCCAATCAGCACAGCCAGAAGGATGCCGACCAGGACCACCCCTATGGGCATCAGCGCTATGAGACCGCCGCCTCGCTGGTGCTGGGGCTGCTGTTGTTGGCGGTCGGCGTGGGTATGTTGTGGGCGGCGGCGCACAAGCTACAGGCGCCCGAGCTAATTCCCACGGTCCACGTCACCGCCTTGTGGGTGGCTGGCGCGGCGCTGGTGGCCAAAGAACTGTTGTTCCGCTATATGCTCAAGGTGGCCAAGCGCGTCAAAAGTAGCATGCTGGTGGCCAACGCCTGGCACGCGCGCTCTGACGCTGCCTCGTCGCTGGTGGTGGGCATTGGCATCATCGGTAACTTGCTGGGCTACCCGATCCTGGACCCGATTGCTGCGGCGATTGTGGGTTTCATGATTACCCGCATGGGCTGGAGCTTTGGCTGGGACGCCATGCACGACCTGATGGACCGTGCGGTGGACGAAGCCGAGGTGCAGGCGATCCGCGCCACCCTGGTCGGCACCCCCGGCGTCAGCGGTGTGCACGACGTGCGCACGCGCAAGATGGGCGACCTGATCGTGGTCGATGCCCACCTGGAGGTGCCCGCTGACCTGAGCGTCGAGCAGGGCCACAACATTGCGGTGCTGGCACGCCAGCGCGTGATGCAGCACCACCGCGTGCTGAACCTGATGACGCATGTGGACCCGTACCAGCGTCCAGACCTGGATCACGCAGCTAGTCAGAAGTGACAACGCTTGCTTTTTTGGTGCGATGTGTTGGCTCTGACCCCAATTCTGCGGCTTGTACAGGGGAGCTGTTTTGTATGCTTTCCGGATGGTTTGATGGCTACAGCAGTTAGTCACCGTCGATAGGTTGTTGCGCCACATCAGCCGCCAAACAAAGGTCTTCCCAGGCGCGTGCCTTGTCTGACCCGTGCAGCAGCAAGTAAGACGGTGGGTAAGTGACCACCACCGGCACGCCCTGGTAACGCCAGACCTGGCCGCGCAGCTTGCCCAGTGGCAGCGTCAGGCCCTGCGGGTGGTCTTGGCTGAGCAATACCTGCATTGCCAGACGGCCCATCGACAAGATTACCTTGGGACGCAGCAGGGCGATTTCGCGGCGCAAATAGCTCGCACAGGTGTCAAGCGCGGCGCGCTGCGGCGCTGTCGGCAAGGCCGGGCGGCATTTGAGCGCCAGCGCCAAGTGCGCGCTGACGGCTGGGTCGCTAGCGGCGCCAGGCTGGTAGCGTCGCACGCCCACGGCTTTGAGCATGTTGTCGAGCAACCGGCCAGCCTCACCGACAAAAGCCTCACCGGCGCGCTCCTGCGCGTCGTCGGGCTCGTCGCCCACCACCATCCAGTGCGCCTGCTGACCGAGCCACACGCCGGGCAGAACCGCTGCGGTGCGCCCTAGGCCGTGGGCGCAGGCCTGACACGCCGCCACGGCGTCGCGCAAGGCGGTGGCGTCGAACGATTCGATACCGATAGCGGGTGCTGGCGTTGCCATTGCAGGTGCAGCGGCGGCAGCCGTGCGCGCCAACGGGCGCTGGGTCTGCGCGGGTCGCGTCGTACCGTGCGCTGACGGCAGCGCTGCGGCTGTGGCCGTCTTCGTGGCAGTCGTCGCTGGCGTCGCTGGCGTCGCAGCGGCCGGCAGGCGCTCAACCGTCGGCGACGCAACAACGTCTGGGGCAACGGCTGGCGCCCAGACGTGCACCCCCATTTCGGCCAGCATGGCGCGTTGGCGCGGGTCCAGATCGAGGCTCATGGCGCTATTCTCACAGCTTCAACCTAGATTCCTCAGTTGGACGCGCCCGAGTGGGGCGCTGGCGTCGCGTCTGGGTAGGCGAGACGACGCAGCGGGCTCCTGCCCGCAAGGAGGAGCAACGACCCCAGGCGCGGTGCCAGTGGCGCAATCGGGTGCGTAGCGACCTCACCCAAAAGGTGAGCACGGTCAAAGCCAAAAAATTCAATGTTCATATGCAGTTAGTGACGCCTGTAAGCGGTCAACTGAGGAATCTAGGTTCAAGCACATCACCACGGCGTCTTCGCGCGCAGCGCCGCTGCCGGGGTAATAGCCTTTGCGCACGCTCACGCACCGGAAGCCGTGCGCTTGATAAACCTTTACTGCACGGCGGTTGCTGGCGCGCGCCTCCAGCCAGATCCAGTGCATGCCGTGGCCGCGTGCCCACAATTGCAGAGCGTCGAGCAGCACCTGCGCCCAGCCCTGGCGCTGGCAATTGGGCGCCACCGCCAGGTTCAGCAGATGTACCTCTTCAAAGCCTTTCATCGCTACAAAATACCCCAGCAGCGTGTCGCTTGCCAGCAGCAACTGCGCCTGGTAGCCGCTGGCCAGGCAGTCGCTAAAGTGTTGGCGTTGCCACGGGTGCGGGTAGGCCTCACGCTCAATCGCCAGCACGGCGTCAAGTGCGGCTTCGGTCATCGGCTCAAACGCCGCTTCGATGGTTGGTTGACACGCGTTCATGGCGTTGTTGCGTCTTTGAGCGCCTGGCGTTCCAGTGTGGTTTGCGCCACTTTGTCGCGGATGTAATGCGGCAGCGCCTGCGCCGCTGGCACGGCGCCGCCGGCGGCCAGCAGCGCCGGGGCCAACCGCAGCTGCGCGGCCGCCGTTGGCAACGCTGTCAATTGCAATTGGCCCGCTGGCGGTAGCCGGTTGGCATACGTGGCAAATACATTACCGGCCAGCAGGCAGTTGCCATCCCACTCCAGCGCTTCAGGCTTTATCAGGCTACAGCCCTTGATCTGTCTCCACAAGCCGCTCTCATAAAAATAGTGTGCTGCGTACAGTTCGTCCATCCGCGCGTCCAGCAGCGCGGTCACGGCCAGCGGCCCTGTGCTTTGCAGTTGCCAGCGTGCCTGTTCGGCGACCGCCAGCAGGGTATCGACCGGTAGCACGGGTATGGATGCGCCAAACGCCAGTCCCTGCGCCACCGCGCAGGCGGTGCGCAGACCGGTAAAAGCACCCGGGCCGGCGCCAAACGCAATGACGTCGAGCTGCTCAAAGCGCAGCTCGGCTTGCGCCAGCAAACGCTGGATTTCCGGGATCAAATGGGTGGAACTTTGGGCACCCCCAGCGGCGTTGACCTGCCATGGTACGGTCACACCGCGACGCTGCACGGCGACCGACATCCATTCGGTACTGGTATCAAGCGCCAGCAGATTCATGCAAACCTCCGGCCGCGGTGCGCATCCGTGTTGTTGCCACCACGCCGAACAGGATGCCGCCGGTCACCAGAGCCAAGCCAACAGCCAGGTTCCAGTGCAGCGGCTCACCCAGCAACAGCACGGCACCCAGCGCCGACAAGCCCGGCACCAGCGCCGTGATCATGGTTGAGCGCACCGGCCCAAAGTACCGGATCATCTGGGTAAACGTGATGCCCGAAATGACCACCGAGCCCCAACCCTGGAACGTGGCCTGAAACAGCAGGTCGGGCAGCGGCGCCTGCAACAGCTTGGCCTGGACGACACCGGTGAGCGCCAGCACGGTGTAGGCCGGCAGGTAGGTGATGGCCGCAAAGGTGGTGATGGCAATGGTGGCGCGTACGGCGTCAAGCCCGTGGTGGCGTGCCAGCACGCTGTAGCTGGCCCAACTCATGGCAGCCACCATGAACAACAGGTCGCCGAGCCAGACCTGGCCGCCGTCAAAGGCGCGCAGCAGACTGACACCACCCACCAGCAAGTCGCCGCCGACGATCAGCGCCAGGCCGAGCAGACGCCCGTGTGTGATGCGCTCGCGCAGCAGCCACCACGCCAACAGCGCCGTCCACAGCGGCAGGCTGCCGGGCAGCAAGACGCTGGCGTGCAACGCCGGTGCGTAGCTAAAGCCGCTATAGACCAGGGTGGCATACAGCAGTCCGCCAAAAAAGCCCGTGCTGAGGGTGACGCGCATCGGCAGCGGTGACAGGCCGAGCCACGAGGTGTGATGGATGCCCCGCCGACGATCTTGTTGCACCAGCCACGCGCCCCACGGCAGCAGGATCATCGCGGCACCCAGGATGCGGCAATAGGCAATGTCAAACGGCGTCAGGGCCGGGGCTCGCGCCGGGTCGGTGCTGACGCGGGCGATCAGAATGAAAGACGTCCAGATCAGCACCGTGACCACGGCAGCGGTCATACCGACAGCACGCGGTGAAAAACGCTGCAAAAAAGGACGATGGTTCTGAGGCATCACCCGATTATCCGTGCGCTTGTCAGGGGAAGGCGCGCAGCGGTTTTGGGTGATTACTGGTGGCGTCAACGCACGGCATGGCGACCGGGTCATGCGCCTGCCCCAAAGCCCGGTCACATGGCCCAATCACCATGCCTCAAGGGCGTTTGGAATGGCAGATTGTGGGACCGATTCAGGGGCAGGTCTGCAGCGGGAGCCGTCATAGAATTTGTGGCCGTGGCAGTCTTGTAAAGACCCAAAGCGGTCGGCCTTAACCGGTTGGTTCAATTCACAAAATCGGCGGTTATGTAGAGATGTACAACTGGGAACTGTGCAACAGCCATTTGATCGGCAAAGTAGTATCGTTAATACGACCATGTAGGAAAAATATAAAATACTCTCGCACAGTCAAAACGCTTCTCATTGTTTCGATTTTTCTCGCATATCTTGTAGTGGCAAACGCTCACCCATATATAAAGAACCCGCCTCGTTAAGGTGTGAAGTATCGCGGTATAAAAGTATGCCATCTCTCATGGCATAGCAACTCACTTCATCACACAATTCTCGCGAAGAATCCCACAGAGTTACTTTGGGAAAGTTTTGCAATACTCGGTTCACCATGCTTCGAAAATTCCTGCTTAGTTTATCTGCTTCGATCTTAGACATGGAGCATGGGGTCTTCAATTGTGCTGACGTAATTCTCCATGGTCGGTAATTAATACACGTTTCCGGATTAAAGTCCAATATTGGAATGCTCATAATAAAAATGACCCGTTTATCAGCACTGGTTAAACGACTAAGCGTCACTCTCATTGCATCTTCCAGTATTTTTAACGGCTCAATAATTGCTGAGTTATGACGATAACTCATGCTAAAAAGTTTCTCGTTTATTGGTTTGGTGTAAATCAACATGGAAAGGACTACGGTATGAACTGACTTCGTATCCAGAGCATAGCTGAGCGCTTTATCTATTGTTTTTTCACAATGAATATTACCCGGTTCCAAAGCAACATCTACACCCAAGAAAGGAGGGCAAGCACCTTGTCCAAGATTTAGCAAGTTTTCATCACTTTTCGTATACATTTTTAAAAGCCCAGGAAAAAAATGATTAGCGTTGCTATCACCAATCAAAAGCACTGTTGGTAATCTATTAACATCATGTATTTGACAATATTGCTGAAAGTCTTCACCAAATCTTTCTGTACAAGCCTTCTGGTGGTTCCAACCTTGTTTATCCCAAGCAAAATTACTGGCTAAACGCTCTTCTTGAGGATGCCTTTCTGCATACCCTTCCTGCATATAAACCTGATAGCCAATGATTCCGGTCATAATTAATGCCGCAAACAAACCTGCGGCAAAAACCCAATGCTCTTGGAATCGAAAACGAGTTTCTATAAGCCTATATGTCGCCCATGCAAGTAATCCGCTTAACGTTACAACGCCAAGCCGAATTAAGGCGCTTGGTGTTCCCGTTTCAACAATGCGTGCAAAGGAAAGCAAGGGCCAATGCCAAAGATATAGCGGGTAGCTTATGAGTCCGATGAAAACAAAAGGCTTGCTTGCCAAAATGCGACTGTTTAACCAGGCAACTTCTCCTGCAGCTATCAAAAAAAACGTCCCAATTGTTGGGAGCAGTGCCCACCATCCCGGAAATTTATCGCCTTTATTCAACCCCACCATCGACAGAATTATTAGTGCTGCACCAGCCAAAGCGAAAACATTGCTAACTTGGCTACCAGTCTTATGTGCACTGCACGGCAATATTTTGCTAGCAATCTGATCAAATTTGTATCGTTTATAGAGGTTAATGTAGGCCAGTATTGAACCGATTAGCAATTCCCAAGAACGGGAGATTGGCAGATAAAACACGTGGGTTGGTAGCCGCTCAATATAGACAATATTCAGTAAAAACGAAATTGCTAACATTAGCACAATGGCCGTGAGTGGATTAATATTGCTGCGCAAGGCCAAGATTAACAGTAATGGCCAAACGAGATAAAACTGCTCCTCAATGCTCAATGACCACAAATGCAATAGCGGTTTGAGTTCTGATGCAACATTAAAATATCCTGATTCTGCTTTCAGTACAAAATTCGAAATATAAACAGCACCCGCAGCAACGTGCTTGCCAAGGGATTGGTATTCCTCCGCCACCAAAACAAACCAACCTGCTACCAAACAAAAAACGAGCACAACAATAAGTGCTGGAAATATTCGTTGGATACGCCGAATATAAAAATCCAGCAAGCTGAATCCAGTACCACTCTGAGCTTTGAGAATAATACTTGTGATGAGATATCCAGAAATTACGAAAAAGACATCGACGCCTATAAATCCGCTTGGGAGAAAATGAGGAAATGCGTGAAAGATGACAACTGCAACTATTGCAAGTGCGCGCAAGCCGTCAATGTCTGGACGATAATTCAGATGCGGGTTGTGAACTACGTTAAGTACGGTTTTTTGGGGGGACATCAACTTTTTTCGGCAGCATTTGTAGCTGCCACATTTTTAACTTGGGCAACGTTGATTAACGTGCTCCAATTTTACAGCTCACCCGTTACATCAGTGACAAATACACACGGTAAACGGCAACCAAATCTAATGACTCATTCTGGTTCACAACAGACGGAAAGACCTGCAAATTGTAGGCCTGGTTCCACTGCAGACTTGACTTACGAAAGTACCGTGCGACTGACTCCAATCAGCCTCAAGGAGCCGCTCAAATACAACAGTCCCCGACCTCGAAAATCCATCCTTGCGTGTCACGCCACCGCTGGCTGACCAAGTTCGGCAAAATTGCTGATTTTTACCGCACCGTCCGGGAAACGCGCAACCACTTCCAATTGACCGCCCATGGCTTCAATGTGACTACGTAAAGTGGATAAATACATATCGGTTCGTTTTTCCAGTTTAGCGATGGATGGCTGCTGAACGTGCAACACATCGGCCAACATTTTTTGCGATAGTCCACGGGCTTGGCGCAGTTCGTTGAGAGGCATCTCAGCCAGCAGTATTTCAGCCTTGGCTGCAGAACGTGCCTGCGCCGCCGGTGTCATGCGAGCGCGTAGTTCACTAAATTTATTGGCCATCGATCAGTCCTTCCTTTCGGAGTTGCTCAATATGTTGCTCGTAGAGTTGATCGGCTACATAAATGTGGCTGTCGTACCAGCGATCGTCTCCCGTCTTATCACCGCCAATCAGCAAAATCGCTGATCTACGTGGATCAAAAGCGTACAGTGTTCGTAGCGGTTTGCCACCCTGCTGTGTACGAAGCTCTCGCATATGCTTGTGCCTTGAGCCATTGATTCCACTGCTGTGAGGACAGCCAAGCTCGGGCCCGCGAGCTTCTAGAAGGCGTACGCTCGAATCAAGCGCTTCCTGCTCATTCTCTGACAGGTTGGCCCACCAATCACCAAACTCATCTGTGTATTCAACATTCCAAGTCATGCGTGGACTATAGCGAGCCAATTACATTCCGTCAATGGAATATTAAAGACATGGATAAAGAAAAATTTCCCTGTCTATCTGAGGGACTGGTTTGGATGGGGCAGTTCGGAAAACTGGGTGACTCCAAACAGCCTTCAGAAGTCATTCGTTCTGCGCCATAGCCGACTGTCAAAATTGAAATTGTTAACTATTTTGATAGCTGCTTATGTATGTCAAACAAGGGCCAAGGGCTACAGTTTGTTTTGATGCAATCTCTGAGCGTGGTTGAGGTGATCGAAACAACGAATCCTTGACGCCCTTGAGGCAGGGTGATTGGGTTATGTGACCGGGCTTTGGGGCGAAAGGCGTGCGCCTCAAGCAATCGCGCACTCACACCGCAGTCCCGCGCGTGATTTCGCCCCAAAACCGCACGCGCATGACCCGGTCGCCGTGCCGCGCGTCGATGTCTGCCACAGACACAGCCCCTCGCTTTGAATCGTGTCAGCACGTAGCGTCAATTAACCCTAAGCCTTGGCCGCAGCGGCCTTCACCTTTTGCCGCCAACCGTGCAGCAGCGGTTCGGTATAGCCGCTGGGCTGGGCCACGCCCTTGAACACCAGGTCACATGCAGCCTGGTAGGCCATCGACGTGTCAAAGTGTCCGGCCATCGGCTTGTACAGCGGGTCACCAGAGTTTTGCTGATCCACCTTGGCTGCCATGCGCTCGAAGGTGTCGCGCACTTGTTTCTCGGGCACGACACTGTGCAGTAACCAGTTGGCCACGTGCTGGCTGCTGATGCGCAGTGTGGCGCGGTCTTCCATCAGGCCGATGTCGTGCACGTCGGGCACCTTGGAGCAGCCCACCCCCTGGTCCACCCAGCGCACCACATAGCCCAGAATGCCCTGGATGTTGTTGTCCAGTTCTTGCTGCTTGTCGGCGTCACTCCAGTTGGCTTGGGCCGCCACCGGCACTTGCAGCAGGCCGGCCAGCAACTCGTCGCGCAGCTTGTCGGCGCTTTGTTTTTCCAGCTCCTTTTGCACGTCTTTCACCAGCACCTGGTGGTAGTGCAGACTGTGCAGCGTGGCGCCGGTGGGGCTGGGCACCCAAGCGGTGTTGGCACCCGCGCGCGGGTGGCCAATTTTTTGTTCGAGCATGGCCTTCATCAGGTCAGGCATGGCCCACATGCCCTTGCCGATTTGTGCCTTGCCGCGCAGGCCGCATTTCAGGCCAACCAGCACATTGTTGCGCTCGTAGGCGGCAATCCAGGCGCTGGTTTTCATGTCGCCCTTGCGGATCATGGCGCCGCCCTGCATGGCGCTGTGCATCTCGTCGCCGGTACGGTCCAGAAAACCGGTGTTGATGAAGGCCACGCGCGCCGGGGCGGCGGCAATGCAGGCTTTCAGGTTGACACTGGTGCGGCGCTCTTCGTCCATGATGCCCAGCTTGACGGTGGCATTGGGCAAACCCAGTACCTGTTCGACGCGACCAAATAGCTCGTTGGCAAACGCCACTTCAGCCGGGCCGTGCATTTTGGGCTTGACGATATAGACCGAGCCCTTGCGTGAGTTGCGGATGGCGTCTTTCTTGGTTTTTTGCAGGTCGTGCAGCGCGATCGTGGTGGTGATCATCGCGTCCAGAATGCCCTCGGGGATTTCGCGCACCTGACCCGCCTTGTCGGTGTAAAGAATGGCCGGGTTGGTCATCAAATGGCCGACGTTGCGCACAAACAGCAGCGCACGGCCGTGCAGGCGCAGCGTTTTTTTGCCGTGCGGCGCGCTGTAAATGCGGTCGGCGTTCAGACCACGGTGCAGCGTCTTGCCGCCCTTCTCGAACGTTTCGGTCAGCGTGCCGTTCAGGATGCCCAGCCAGTTGCTGTAGGCCAGCAGCTTGTCGTCGGCATCGACCGCCGCAATCGAATCTTCCAGGTCGAGGATGGTTGACAGCGCAGCTTCAACCACCAGGTCGGCCACGCCAGCCGGGTCGGTTGCGCCAATCGGCGTGGTGCGATTGATGATCAGGTCCAGGTGCAGACCGTTGTGCTCAAACAGCACGCTGCTGGGCGCTTTGGCATCGCCCTGGTAACCCACAAATTGCTTGTGCTCAACCAGGCTGGTGCTGCTGCCGTCGGCCAGTTTTACCGCCAACTTGCCACCTTTGACGCGGTACTCCACAGAATCAATGTGCGAGCCTTTGCGCAGCGGCGCGCAGCGGTCCAGCACGTAGCGCGCGTAGGCGATCACTTTGTCACCACGCTTTGGGTTGTAGCCACCTTTTTTACCGATTTTTTCGCAGCCTTTGGCCTCATCGATCACGTCGGTGCCATAGAGCGCGTCGTACAAACTGCCCCAGCGCGCGTTGGCGGCGTTCAGCGCGTAGCGTGCGTTCAGAATCGGCACCACCAACTGCGGGCCGGCTTGTTTGGCCAGCTCGGCATCGACATTTTGGGTGCTGATGCGCGCCTTTTTCGGCGGTTCGACCAGGTAGCCGATGCCTTCCAGAAAGGCGCGGTAATGGGTCATGTCATTTGGCTGGGCCGGGTCCCCGGCGGTGATCGGACCGGGTTTGGCCTTGTGCCAGGCGTCCAGTTCAGCTTGCAGGCGCTCGCGCTCGGCCAGCAAATCGATGTTTTTGGGCGCCAGGTCAGCCACCAGGCTGCCAAAACCCTGCCAGAACGTGTCCGCGCTGACCCCCGTGCCAGGCAGCACTTGGGTGTCGATAAATTGAGCCAGGTTGGCGGCCACTTGCAGGCCGTTTTTGGTGATGCGTTCAGTCATGGTGATAAGGACCAGAGTTAAAAAAATCAGACGGGAAAGAATTCAAGTACGGCGCGCAGGTCGCGCCCAACGCGGGTCGGCTGGCAGCCAAGTTCTTCAAACGGTAACTGCGCGCGGTTGACCCACAGCGTCTGGTAGCCGTACCAGGTGGCACCAAGCGCGTCCCAGGCGTTCGAGCTAACAAACACAATGTCGGCTGCCGCCAGGCCGGTGGCCTGCTCGCCCAGCGCGTAGGCGGCCGGGTGGGTTTTGAATTTGCGTACCGCATCCACGCTGATGACGTGATCGAGCAAGCCGTCAAAGCCGGATGAATGCAGCGCCGCTTGCAGCATGGTCGCATCGCCATTGCTCAGAATGCCGGTTGTCACGCCTTCGGCTTTGAGTTGTTGCAGCACACCCAGGTTTTCCGGGAACGCGTCCAACTGGTTGTACTGCGCCAGCAGCAGCTCGATCTGCGCCCCAAAGCATATAAGAAATTGGCTTGTAGCGCTTGTACCATCTGCATAAGCAGTTACTTTTTTTATAGCGTAAATCAGGGCGGCGCGGGTCAGGGTGCTGAATGGCTGGTAGTGCGCACCGTCGTTGCTGGTGGTCACCAGCCGGGTGTATTCAATTTGCTTGTCGCGCCATAACACGCTTAGAGCCTGTCCCTGGCCGGGGAACAGTCGTTCGGCCAGCGCGGCCACGCTATAGACGTCAAACAGCGTACCGTAGGCGTCAAACAGCACCGCGCGCGGGCGCTCGGCGGCAACTGCGCCAGCAGTGGGTTGGGTGATGGACATGGGTACATTTTAGGGAATGCGACTGACGTGGGCGTTTCAGGCGATCTTCAACCCCTGCGACAACCATGCCGGTCATACGGCGCGTGGGTGGCTGGGCGGCATCTGGTTTGGGAAATAATCGGACTCATTACAGAAAGCACTCTGCCATGGACTCTTTGCCACCTCCATCATCTCGCCAGTTACCGCTGCATGGCCTGCGGGTGGTTGAATTCACCCACATGGTGATGGGCCCCACCTGCGGCATGGTGCTGGCCGACATGGGGGCCGAGGTGATCAAGGTTGAGCCGATCGAGGGTGACCGCACGCGCCATCTGCTGGGCGCTGGCGCCGGGTTCTTTCCGATGTTCAACCGCAACAAAAAAAGCATCGCCATCGACTTGCATCAGCCAGCGGGCGCTGACGTCGCGCGCAAGCTGGCGCTGAGCGCCGATGTGGTACTGGAAAACTTCAAACCCGACACCATGGCCAAGTACGGCCTGGACTACGCCAGTTTGTCGGCGCAAAACCCGCGCCTCATTTATGTCAGCCACAAAGGTTTTTTACCTGGCCCCTACGAGCACCGCACCGCGCTCGACGAAGTGGTGCAGATGATGGGTGGCCTGGCCTATATGACCGGGCGCCCCGGCGACCCGCTGCGTGCAGGCACCAGCGTCAACGACATCATGGGCGGCATGTTTGGCGCCATTGGTGCGTTGGGCGCGTTGCTTCAGCGCGGCATCACCGGGCGTGGCCAAGAAGTGCAAAGCGCGCTGTTTGAGAATAACGTCTTTTTGGTCGGTCAGCATATGCTGCAGTACGCCATCACCGGCCAGCCCGCTGCGCCCATGCCGGCGCGCATCTCGCCCTGGGCGGTGTATGACGTGTTTACCGTCAAAGACGGTGAGCAGATTTTTATCTCTGCCGTGAGCGATGCGCAGTGGGCCACGTTTTGCGACGTGTTCGGCTTTACTGACCTGAAGGCGGATCTGCGCTATGCGTCAAACAACGACCGGGTGCGCGAACGCCCCACGCTGATGCCGATTCTGCGTGAGCGGCTGGCGCGCTACAGCGCTACAGAACTGACGGCGCTGATGCAAGCCAACAAGCTGCCCTACGCGCCGATCCGCAAACCCGAGGAACTATTTGACGATGAGCACCTGCTGGCCACCGGCGGCCTGGCCGACATGACACTGCCAGACGGCGTACGCGCCGGGCAAACCACCAAGGCCGCCTTGTTCCCGTTCACCATGGACGGGCAACGGCTGGGTGTGCGGCTGAGCCCGCCCAAGCTGGGGTCGCATACGGATGCGCTGCTGTCTGGGTTGGGTCTGGACGTGGATGCCGTCAAAGCGCTGCGTCAGCTCCAAGTGGTGCAATAAGGTGCATCGGCCAGACCAAAAGCGTCTGGGTTCAGAAGCGCGACAAGGTATTGAGCAGCCGACTGTTGGCCCAACCTTCGACTTCACCATTGGAGTCTTGGTTTAACCGAGAAAATCCATTAGGCGGGTCTTCGACCCTGCACCGCGGCTGGCGGCCGATTTGCGGCCATCCCAAGCCCTAATGAACAATCTCGGTTGAACGCAATTGCCAACGGCTCCAAAGCCAAAAGGTGATCACCATCGCGCCTGCCACCAGGCCCCCCTTGACCTCATCCTGCAGCCGTGAACCCTGAAACACGGTCATGAATCAAAAAGCGTATGTTTTGCAAATCATCATGCAACAATTTTGTGGCGCACAGGATGCTGGCCATTGACTTGCGGGTTATTCTGAAGACCGAATAAAGTCCCGGGTTAACCCTCATGGCATTAATGTCACCCCGAAGTATGGAAGATGGCTGTCATTGCCAACCCCGAGCCGCTATTCCAGTGCGTCCAAATTCACTCGATACCGGGTCGAAGCCCGGTATGACAACCTGTTCTTTCACGTTAACAACTTTGTGACGCAAGACACAAAGACGCGCTGTACCATAGCGCCTTAATCATCATGCCTGCCACAACCGAACCTCGCCGCCCGGATAACCACGACTCCAGCTTCTCGCTGCTACGTCGGTTTGGTATGGCCAGTTTGCTGGCCTTCGTGGTGGTCGCCGCGCTGTTGGGCTATGTGTTTCGCGTGCTGTCGGTGGACAACCTGATCAATGACTATCAGAGCCAGCACGTCAACCACGCCCGCATCATCGCCAATGAAACCTGGGACGAGCACTTCGGCCCGCTGATTCGCGAAACGGCCGGGTTGCCCAACCTGGAATTGGCCACCAATTCGCATATTCCCAGAATTTACCTGTTTGTGCAAAAGCTGCTTGAAGGCACCTCCATTTTCAAGATCAAGGTCTATGACCTCAAGGGCCGCACGGTGTATTCAAGCGACCTCAGCCAGATCGGTCAGGACAAAAGCGGTAACGCTGGCGTGATCGCAGCGCTGCAAGGCCATAGCAGTTCGCAGTTGGTACACCATGACCAGCTCAGCACTTTTGAGGGTGAGCTGACCGACCGAGACATGGTCGAAAGCTACATACCGCGCCATGACCCAGACACCGGCCAGGTCACCGGCGTGTTTGAAATCTACCGCGACGCCACCGAGGTGCTCAAGCAGATTCGCCAGCGCGAGTTCAAACTGGTCGGATCGGTCATTGCCTTGCTGGCGCTGCTGTACCTGACGGTGTTTTCGATCGTCAAGCGTGCGCAGGGTCGCCTGGTTGCGCAGAGCCTGGCGCGCCAGCGGGCCCAGGAGGCCCTTGCTGAAAGCGAAGAACGCTGGAAGTTTGCCCTGGAAGGTGCCGGTGACGGCGTCTGGGACCGCAACCTGCAAACTGGCCAGGTGATCTTTTCCAAGCGCTATAAGTCAATGTACGGCTTTACCGACGACGAGCTGGAAAACCGCAGCGAACCGTGGGACGCCCGGGTACACCCGGATGACCTGCCGCGTGTCATCGCCGAGCGCGAGACTTATTTTCGCGGTTCGACCCCCAGCTACGTCAGTGAGCGACGGATGCACTGCAAGGACGGCAGTTGGAAGTGGATTCTGTCGCGCGGCATGGTCGTCAGCCGCGACGCCCAGGGCAAGCCGCTGCGCATGATCGGTACGCACAGCGACATTACCGAGCGCCACAAGCATGAGCAGGCGTTGCAACTATCTTCTACCGTGTTGCACACCATGGACGAAGCGGTGACCGTGACCGATGCCAGCAACACCATCATCTCGGTCAACCCGGCGTTTACCGTGGTCACCGGTTACGATTCCTGCGACGTGATCGGCAAGACACCCAGCCTGTTGGCTTCTGGCACGCATGACGACGCGTTCTACCAGCAAATGTGGCAGGGCGTCAATTCACCGGGCGGCTGGCATGGTGAAATCCGCAACCGTCGCAAGAGCGGTCAGCTTTACGTGGAATGGCTGTCGATCAAGCGCGTGTGCGACGCGCAAGGCGTGCTGACGAACTACGTTGCGGTGTTTTCCGATATTTCAGAGCGCAAGGCCAGTGAAGAGCGGATGCACCACCTGGCGCACTACGACGTGCTAACTGAGCTGCCCAACCGCGCGTTGCTGGGCGACCGTCTGTCGCAGGCGGTCGCGGTCGCCCAGCGCGAGCAGCAACACCTGGCGCTGATGTTCATCGACCTGGACAAGTTCAAGCCGGTCAACGACACACTGGGCCACCCGGTGGGCGACCAACTGCTACAGGCGGTCGCCGCGCGCCTCAAGCAGTGCGTGCTGCGCGACTCAGACACCGTGGCGCGTATCGGTGGTGACGAGTTTGTGGTGATGCTGCTTGACGTTGCATCCGTGCAAGATGCGATGGTGGTCGCCACTAAAATCCGCAACGCATTGGAGCAACCGTTTGTGCTGGGGGCGCACACAGTGTCGATTTCATCGAGCCTGGGCATTGCCATTTACCCGGAGCATGGCGACACCGAAGCGGTTTTACTCAAAAACGCCGACACCGCGATGTACTACGCCAAAGACAGCGGGCGCAATCGGGTGCAAATCTTTCGCGACGGCCTGAATGCTATTTAAAACATTGCGGGACAGACCAACAGTGACGCGCAACGAACTTTGCTCTGCCCCCAACCGGTTAATAAATCGTTTCATTTTGCGTGATCAGTCAACACACCAGCCGCAGCCTGCACGACGCTCGACCCTGCTGGCATTGGCGGCGATCGCGCTGTGGGGCTCGCTGGCCAGCCTGGGCGTGGCGCTGCGTCATGTGCCGCCGTTTCTGCTGACCGGTTTGTCGCTGCTGATCGGCAGCCTGATCGCGCTGCCGCTGTCAGGCTTTCGGCTGACGCGCTGGCGCGTGCCAGCCGCCACTCTGGCGTTGGGCGTCTATGGCTTGTTTTTCTACCATTTTTTACTGTTCGTTGCCCTGCGTGATGCGCCGCCGGTGCAAGCCAATCTGCTCAACTATCTGTGGCCGTTGTTGATTGTGGTGCTGGCGCCGGTGTTGCTGCCCGGCATGACACTACGGCCGCTGCACATTGGCGCAGCCATTTTGGGCTTTGCCGGGGCTGCCATTGTTATCTTGGGCGGTGGCGGGACGATTGGCGCGGTCGCTGCGGTGCACTGGTCGTGGGGTTATCTGGCCGCCGTGGCTGCCGCTTTTATCTGGGCCAGTTATTCGCTGCTGACAACCCGGGTGGCGCCGTTTCCAACTTCGGCCATCGGTGGTTTTGCCCTGCTGTCGGGGTTGCTGTCGTTGCTGTGCCACGCCTTGATGGAGCCGGCGACTGTGCTGAGCACGCGCGACTGGCTGCTGATAGCGCTAATTGGTTTGGGCCCGATGGGGGCGGCATTTTTTCTGTGGGACAAAGCACTCAAGACTGGCGACCCGCGCCAGATTGGCATTCTGAGCTATCTCACACCGCTGCTGTCCACCAGCCTGCTGATGGCTGTCAACGGCACCGCATTGACAGCACCGGTCGCGCTGGCGGCCCTGATGATTGTGCTGGCGGCCTGGTTGGGTAGCCAGGCCAGCGCGGCGACAAGGTCAATTTCAAGATAGAACCCAAAACACCATGGTCACTTTTTCATCGATCGAACAAGCCGCCACCCGCCTGCACGACCATGTGCTGCGCACGCCGTGCGTGGCCTCGCACACCCTGTCGGACATCACCGGCGCGCAGATTTTTCTGAAGTTTGAAAACCTGCAGTTCACCGCATCGTTCAAGGAGCGCGGCGCCTGCAACAAATTGTCTCAGCTTAGCGTTGCCGAGCGCGCGCGCGGCGTGATTGCCATGAGCGCGGGCAACCATGCGCAGGGTGTGGCCTACCACGCACAACGCCTGGGCATTCGCGCCGTCATCGTGATGCCACGTTTTACGCCCGGCGTGAAGGTCGAGCGCACACGCGGCTTTGGCGCGCAAATCGTCTTGCACGGCGACACGCTGGAGCAGGCGCGCGCCCATGCGCTGATGCTGGCCGAGCAGCAACAACTGATTTTTGTGCACCCCTACGATGACCCTGATATCGTCGCTGGTCAGGGCACGGTGGCGCTTGAGATGCTGGCCGAGGTACCCGACCTGGACACGCTGGTGGTGGCGGTGGGCGGCGGCGGCCTGATTGCCGGCATGGCCACTGCGGCGCAGGCGATCAAGCCGGGCATCGAGATCATCGGCGTGCAAACCACCCGCTTTCCGGGTATGTTCAACGCCATCAAGGGCACCCATCACCCGCAAGGTAGCAGCAGCATTGCAGAAGGCATCGCGGTCGGAACGCCTGGGCAGTTGCCGCAAGCCATCATTGCCCGTCTGGTCAGCGACTTGCTGCTGGTGGACGAAGGCGACATCGAACAGGCAATTGTGCTGCTGCTGGAGGTGGAAAAGACCTTGGTTGAAGGCGCCGGCGCCGCCGCACTGGCCGCGCTGCTGCGGTTTCCAGAGCGGTTTAAAGGTAAAAAAGTCGGCTTGGTGCTGTGCGGTGGCAATATCGACCCGCTGTTGCTGGCGGCCATCATCGAGCGCGGTATGGTGCGCGCCGGTCGGCTGGCGCGCCTGCGCGTCAGCGCCCGCGACGTGCCCGGCACGCTGGCGGCGATCACTGCTACCGTCGCCGCTGCGGGCGCCAACATCAACGAAGTGCACCATCAGCGTGCCTTTACCACGCTGGCGGCGCAAAACGTCGAGATTGAGCTGGTGATCCAGACGCGCGGTCCGCAGCACATTCAAGATGTGCTGGCTGCGTTGCGTCAGGCCGGGCTGACGGCAGCGCTGCTTTAACGTGAAAGAACAAGTTGTCATACCGGTCCACGACCCGGTATCCAGTGAATCCGGACAGCACTGGATTGCGGGTCGTGGCCCGCTTGTGACAACCATTTTTCATGCTTCGGGGTGGCTTCAATGCCATGAGCTTTAGTCAGAGCACATCGCTGGCGCGAGTGGTCTGAGCCACAAGGTTTTAATCAGTTGGGGTCAGAGCACATCGCTGGCGCGAGTGGTCTGACCCACAAGGTCTCATATTGGTTAAACTGCGCACAACTTTTTAAGGAGTCCTGCAATGAAAGTCCTTTTGGCGGTTGACGGTAGTGCTTACACCAAAAAAATGCTCGCCTATCTGGCGGCCAATGATCTGTTTTCACCCAACAACGAGTACGTTGTACTGACCGCGCAAGTGGTCTTGCCGACGCAAGCGCGCGCTGCTCTGGGCAAGGAGCTGGTGCAAAAATATTACGAGGACGAAGGCGTGCGCGTCATGGCCCCTGTCACCAAGTTCTTGCAGCGCCATGGCGTCACCGCCAAGTGCCTCTGGAAAACCGGCAAGCCGGGCGACATCATTGCCAAGGGCGCTACTGACGGTAAGTTTGACATGGTGGTGATGGGCTCACACGGCCACGGTGCGCTGGTCAATCTGGTCGTTGGCTCGGTTGCCACCGAAGTGCTGGCCAGTTGCAAGGTGCCGGTGCTGATTGTTCGCTAAAACACCCTTGCGGGTCAGACCACTCGCGCCAGCGACGTACTCTGACCCCAATTGGTTAAACCCTTGCGGGTCAGACCACTCGCGCAGCGATGTGCTCTGACCCCAACTGATCAAGACCTTGCGGGTCAGACCACTCGCGTAGCGATGTGCTCTGACCCCAACTGATTAGATGGCGCCAGCACTTCGCCTGCCGCCGAAGTGAGCGCGCCGGTCAGTGCGTCGAGCAAGGCCGAATTCAGGTTCCAACAATGCCAGTACAGGGCCACCGGCAGGCTGTGCCCCGGCATCAGTTCCACCAGTGAGCCGCTGCGCAGAGACTCGCGCACCTTGAGCTCGGGCAACACGCTCACGCCCCAGCCCGCCAGCACCGCACGCACCTGGCCTTCAGAGCTGGGCACATAAATCTGGCTCAACGCGATACGCTTGAGGCCGCATACCCGCGCCACAAACTCGGTCTGCAAATCGTCCTTGCGGTTGAATGCGATGAACGGCAGCTTGCTGAAATTGTGCGCGTTGAGCCCTTGCGGGCAGCGCTGGGCGGCAAAACCGGGCGCGGCCACCGCCACGTAGCGCATCGACCCGAGCGCTTCAACCTTGCAACTGCGCAGCGCTGAGTGCAGCGTGGTAACACAGCCCAGCACGCGGCCTTCACGCAGCCATTCAAAAGTAAAGTCCTGGTCGTCGGTGATGATTTCCAGCCCCATGCCCTGCTGCACCAGCGGTGTCAGCGCGGGTAGCGCCCAGGTGGCAATGCTGTCGGCGTTGACCGCAATCGAAATACGTTCGTTCTCACCGGCAGCAGCGGCCACGCCGGGCGCCAGCTCTTTCAGACCGCGCTCCAGGTCGGCACGCAACAGCCGCATCTGCATCGCGTGCTTGAGCAGCAGATGACCGGCGATAGTGGCCTTGAGCGGACGGCTGCGCACGATCAGCACCGTGCCAACCTGCTCCTCCAACGAACGCAGGCGCTGCGACACCGCTGACTGGGTGATCGACAGACGCACCGCTGCGCGCTCAAAGCCACCCTCTTCCACAATGGCGGCCAGGCACTCCAGTGCGTCGGGATCGAAGGTGCTCATAAGGCCTTTGCTGTGTTGATGACAGGGCGCGAGTTTATTCGCAACAACATCCGACAATCAGTTGGGGACAGAGCTGATGGTCTGTCCCGCAAGTTTCAGGTTGCTCGCAACTGCACCGGCACGCCGCTGAGCACGGCGTTGCCCGACAGCGGGTCGCGCCACTGATCGTCCAGCAGCGCGTTGCAGTTGACGCCGGGGCGTTGCGCGGCCAACGTCAAGCGCGCACCTGGTAAATCGTGGCCCCAGCCGTGCGGCAGGCTAACCACACCCGGCATCAGGTCGGGGCTGAGCTGCACGATGACGTCAACCAGGCACTCGCGCCGACTCAGCCGAGCTGATGCGCCGTCGGCCAGTTTCAGCCGCGCCGCGTCCTGCGGATGCACCAGCAAGGTACAGCGCAGCGGCCCTTTGGCCAGTGTCGGCAAGTTGTGCATCCAACTGTTGTTGCTGCGCACGTCGCGTCGCCCGATCAGCGCCAGGTCGGGCGCGGGTGCCGCCACGTCGGCCCAGGCACGCGGCAAGTCGGCCAGCAGCAGCGCCGGTGCCAGCTCAATGCGGCCACTGGGCGTGCGCAGCACTTCTGGTAGCCGTGGGCGCAGTTCGCCCAGATCGATACCAGCCGGCGCAGTCCTCACGCGCGCCAGCGTCAGGCCACCGGGGGTGGCGCCAAACCCATCACCATAGGGTCCACTGCGCAGCGCTACGTCCAGCAGGCGCTGCGGTCCGCGCAGCCCCTGCGTGGCTTGCAGCACCGTCTGCGCCTGGTCACCCCACTGACGCTGCACGTCCTGGGCAAACTGGGCGTCGTCCAGCGCATCAACGTCCGCTGTGGGCGCCTGCCCCTGCGCCAACGCCGCCAGCTTGAGCAAAATCTGCCACTCCGCCGGGCGCGCCTCGGGTGCGATCACGGCCGCGCTGTAGCGTGCCTGATTGCGCCAGGACAACTGCGAGAAAGTCACGTCGTAATGATCGTCTTGCAACGGCGACAGAC
>JAQTSL010000265.1 GCA_028711355.1 Rhodoferax sp. | reverse complement strand
AGAAATCCTTGACAAAAATCAACCTTTGGCTGGCTGGCGGTAGCAACATACGCTCCCATTGCACGGACACGGGTATCTGATCCGCGTATCGATGCAATTCATGAGGAGACCCCATGTTTCAAGTTCGTATCCACGGCCGTGGCGGCCAGGGCGTTGTCACCGGTGCCGAGATGATGTCGATCGCGGCTTTCATGGGCGGACGCCACGCCCAGGCTTTTCCCAGTTTTGGCTCTGAGCGCACCGGTGCGCCAGTGGTGGCGTTTTGCCGGATGGACAACAAAGAAATCCGGCTGCGCGAGCCGATCATGCAGCCCGACGCCATCATCATCCAGGATCCCACCTTGCTGCACCAGGTGGACGTGTTTGGCGGCCTCAAAAAAGACGGCTATATCCTGATCAACAGCACCAAAAGTTTTGCCGAGATGGGTCTGGAAGACTTCGTCAAAGACTTCAATCCTGAGCGCTTGCTGATGGTGCCAGCGACCGAACTGGCCATGAAGCATGTCGGCCGACCGGTGCCCAATGTGCCGCTGCTGGGCGCTTTTGCCGCACTGGGTGGCTTGATTTCGCTGGAAGCGGTGCAGCACGCGATTGCCGAGAAGTTTGTTGGCGCGGTGGCCAAGGGCAACCAGGCGGCAGCCAAGGAAGCCTATGACATCGTGATGCAGCAAGAGGAAAAGGCCAAGGAGACCCACCATGCTTGAACAATGCGAAGGCTCGCATGCCGTAGCCAAAGCGGTGGCGCTGAGCCGCCCAGAAGTGATTTGCGCCTACCCGATTTCACCCCAAACCCACATCGTTGAGGGCTTGGGTGAGATGGTGAAGTCGGGTGATTTGACGCCGTGCGAATTCATCAACGTCGAGTCCGAATTTGCCGCCTTGAGTGTGGCCATCGGCTCCTCGGCCGCCGGAGCCCGCTCCTACACCGCCACCGCCAGCCAGGGGCTGCTGTTCATGGCCGAAGCGGTCTATAACGCCAGCGGCTTGGGCCTGCCGATTGTGATGACGGTGGCCAACCGCGCCATTGGCGCGCCGATCAACATCTGGAACGACCACACCGACAGCATGAGCATGCGCGATGCCGGTTGGCTGCAACTGTTCGCCGAAACCAACCAGGAAGCGCTGGACCTGCACATTCAAGCCTTCAAGATTGCCGAAGAGCTGTCGTTGCCGGTGATGGTGTGTATGGATGGTTTCATTTTGACGCACGCCTACGAGCGGGTCGATCTGCCCAGCCAGGAACAGGTGGACCAATTTCTGCCGCCCTATGAACCGCGCCAGGTGCTCGACCCCAACGATCCGGTCACCATTGGTGCCATGGTGGGCCCCGAGGCGTTTACCGAAGTGCGCTATCTGGCGCACGCCAAGCAGATGCAAGCTCTTGATCTGATTCCGCAGATTGCGGCAGAATTCAAAGCGCAGTTTGGCCGTGATTCAGGTGGCTTGATCAAGACCTATCTGACTGAAGACGCCGACACCATCGTGATTGCGCTGGGTTCTGTGCTGGGCACCATCAAGGACACGGTCGATGATTTGCGTGCGCACGGCCACAAGGTGGGCGTGCTGGGCATTACCTCGTACCGACCGTTCCCGATCAACGCCATTCGCGATGCCACCGCCCGCGCCGAGCGCATTGTGGTGATCGAAAAATGCTTTGCCGTGGGTATTGGCGGCATTGTGTCGCGCGACGTGCGCAGTGCGGTACGCAATCGTCCGCAACCGGTCTATACCGTTGTTGCTGGCTTGGGCGGGCGTGCCATCACCAAAGATTCTGTCAACAAATTACTGCTGCAGTCGTTTACTGACAAGCTTGACCTGCTCACCTTTTTGGACCTTGACTGGGACATCGTGAACCGCGTGCTGGATCGCGAAAAGAGCAAACGCCGCTCCGGCCCGGTGGCCGAAGGCGTGCTGCGCGACATCGGTACTGTGGCCTCTGGTTCGGTCTAACTTGCATGACAACAAAGCCACCCCGAAGCACTAAAAATGGCTGTCATTGCGGGCCACGGCCCGCAATCCATGGCCCCGAATTCATGGATTCCGGGTCAAGCCCGGGATGACAGCATCACTTTTTCCCGTTACGGAGACAAGAAAATGGAACAATCAACTGTCAAGTTTTACCAGACCGGTACCTTCACCATCGGTAACCGCCTGCTGGAGCCCGAACAGCGCAGCCTGCAAGCCGGGGACCAGCGGCGCAATTCGCTGAACTCAGGACACCGCGCCTGTCAGGGCTGTGGCGAGGCGTTGGGCGCGCGTTACGCCATCGACGCGGCCATGGCGGCCACCAACGGGCAACTGATCGCCGCCAACGCCACCGGCTGTCTGGAAGTGTTTTCTACCCCATACCCCGAAACCTCGTGGCAGATGCCCTGGGTGCACTCGCTGTTTGGCAACGCCGCTGCCGTGGCGACCGGCATTGCCGCAGCCATGAAAGCCAAGGGCCGCAACGAGGTCCGCGTGGTCGCGCAAGGCGGCGACGGTGGCACTACCGACATCGGCTTTGGCTGTCTGTCTGGCATGTTTGAGCGCAACGACGACGTGCTCTACATCTGCTACGACAACGAGGCTTACATGAACACCGGCGTGCAGCGCTCCAGCGCCACGCCACCGGCGGCGCGTACCGCCACCACCATGCCGGTGGGACCCCATCCGGGTAACGATTTTGGTCAGGGCAAAAACGTGCCGCTGATCGCCATGGCGCATGAGATTCCGTACGTGGCCACCGCCACGGTGGCCGATTTGCGCGATCTGGAGCGCAAGGTCACCAAAGCAATGTCAATCCACGGTGCGCGCTATATCCACATCTTTGTGCCGTGCCCGCTGGGCTGGGGTGCAGCGTCGCAAGACACCATCAAGCTCTCAAGAATGGCGGTCGAATGCGGCATGTTCCCGGTGTTTGAAGCCGAGGCCGGTGTGGTGACCGGGGTGCGCAAGATACGCCACCAGATACCGATCGAAGACTATTTGCGCCCGCAAAGACGCTTTGCCCACCTGTTTGGCAAACACCCGGACGTGGCCACCATTGCGCGCCTGCAAGCGCGTGCTGACCGCAATATCCGCCGCTTTGGCCTGTTGGCCTAACCAGTTGAGGAAAGAAATCATGGACAAACCTTTTGCCATCACCCTCGATGTCGGCACCTCGCTGGCCAACCACACCGGTTCCTGGCGCACCAACCGGCCGGTCTATCTGAGCCGCAAGCCACCGTGCAACCACCAATGCCCGGCCGGTGAAAACATCCAGGCCTGGTTATTTTTGGCCGAGTCTGGCAACTACGAAGGCGCCTGGCGCAAGCTGGTCGAAGATAACCCGTTTCCGGCCATCATGGGCCGCGCCTGCTATCACACCTGCGAGGGCGCCTGCAACCGCGGCCAACTCGATTCCGCTGTGGGTATCAATTCGGTCGAACACTTTCTAGGCGATGAGGCGATTGCCCGTGGCTGGAAGTTTCTTCCGCCGAGTGTGCATAGTGGCAAAAAAGTGCTGGTAGTGGGGGCCGGGCCGTCGGGCTTGTCGGCCGCCTACCACTTGGCGATGCTGGGCCACAGCGTGACCATTTTTGAAGCGGGTCCGATGCCCGGCGGCATGATGCGCTTTGGTATTCCGCAGTACCGCCTGCCGCGCAACGTGATTGATGCCGAGGTGCAGCGCATCGTCGAGCTGGGCGTGCAGATTGTCTATAACAGCAAGGTCAGCAACGTGCTGGAGGTCAAGCAACAAGGCGGCTTCGACGCGGTGTTTTTGGCCGTGGGCGCACACATAGCCAAGCGTGCCTACATTCCAGCGGGGGATTCGGCGCATGTGCTTGATGCCGTGTCGGTGTTGCGTTCGATGGAAGGCGAAGACAAACCCTTGCTGGGCCGCCGTGTGGTGGTTTATGGTGGCGGCAACACCGCCATTGACGTCGCGCGCACAGCCAAACGGCTGGGCGCGACCGAGTCGATCATCGTCTATCGGCGTACCCGCGAAAAAATGCCGGCGCACGACTTTGAGGTTGAAGAAGCGCTGCAAGAAGGCGTGCTGATCAAGTGGCTGTCCACCATCAAGCAAGCCGGCGAGTCGTCGATTCAAGTTGAAAAGATGGCGTTGGACGACAAGGGCTTCCCGCAACCGACCGGTGAATACGAGACGCTCGAAGCCGACTCGGTGGTGCTGGCGCTCGGGCAAGATGTTGATTTGTCGCTGATCGACGGCATCCCCGGCCTGGTGGTGCAAGACGGTGTGGTGCAGGTCAACGCGCAGATGATGACGGGTCACGATGGCATCTTCGCCGGTGGTGACATGGTCCCCGCTGAGCGCAACGTCACGGTCGGCATTGGCCACGGAAAAAAAGCCGCGCGCAACATCGACGCCTGGCTGCGCGGCTCGGTCTATATCCCACCGCCCAAAGCGGAAGTTGCAGGCTTTGACAAACTCAACACCTGGTACTACAGCGACGCGCCCAAGACGGTGCGCCCGGTGCTGGACATCATTCGCCGCCAAAGCACGTTTGAAGAAGTGCAGGGTGGTCTGGATGAAAGCAACGCGCTGTTTGAAGCGCGGCGTTGTCTGTCGTGCGGCAACTGCTTTGAATGTGACAACTGCTACGGTGTTTGCCCAGACAACGCGGTGATCAAATTGGGTCCCGGCAAGGGCTTTGAGTTTAATTACGACTACTGCAAGGGCTGCGGCATCTGCGTGTCTGAGTGTCCGTGTGGCGCGATCAAAATGATTCCAGAAGAGATTTAAGCGGGTTGAACGGGGCACAATCAGCACTCTGTATTGATTCTTAGGAGAGCATCATGTTCAAGCACATTCTGGTGCCGGTTGATGGTTCAGCCACGTCTCAAACGGCGGTTGGCAAAGCGACTGATCTGGCGAAGGCCTTTGGCGCGCAGGTGACGGTGATTTATGTGATCGACCCCTATCCGTTTACCGGGGTCGGGACCGACTTTGCCTACGGCCAGTCTGAGTATTTGAGCGCGGCCACCGCTGAAGCCAATGCCGCAGTGCATACGGCCAAAGCGTTGTTCATCCAAGCGGGTGTGTCGGTCA
>JAQTSL010000264.1 GCA_028711355.1 Rhodoferax sp. | reverse complement strand
GGGGTTCAGGCCTCGTTGCCGGCCACAATGCTCAGCGCCGCCATACGCACCGCAATGCCAAAGGTGACCTGCGACAGGATCACGCTGTGGCCGCCATCGACCACCGCCGACTCGATCTCGACGCCGCGGTTGATCGGTCCCGGATGCATCACGATGGCATCCGGCTTGGCCCACTGCAGACGCTCGGGCGTCAGGCCAAAGCTCTTGAAAAATTCCTGGCTGGACGGCAGCAAGGCGCCGCTCATGCGTTCGTTTTGCATGCGCAGCATGATCACCACGTCGCAGCCCGCGATGCCCTCTTGCAGCGTGTTGCAGACGCGCACACCCATCGGAGCCATGTCTGATGGCACCAGCGTTTTGGGGCCCACCACGCGCACGTCGGGGCAGCCCAGCGTGGTCAGCGCATGGATGTCTGACCTGGCCACGCGCGAATGCAGCACGTCACCGACGATCGCCACGCTGAGCTGGCTAAAGTCTTGCTTGAAGTGCCGGATGGTGTACATGTCCAGCAGCCCCTGCGTCGGGTGGGCGTGGCGGCCGTCACCCGCATTGACCACGTGCACATGCGGCGCCACGTGTTGCGCGATCAGGTAGGGCGCGCCCGATTCGCTGTGGCGCACCACAAACAGGTCGGCCGCCATGGCGCTCAGATTGGCAATGGTGTCGAGCAGCGTCTCGCCCTTGACGGTGGAAGAACGGGCAATGTCCAGGTTGATGACGTCGGCACTCAGTCGCTTGGCGGCAATCTCAAAGGTGGTGCGGGTACGGGTGGAGTTTTCAAAAAACAGGTTGAACACGCTTTTGCCGCGCAGCAGCGGCAGCTTTTTGACTTCGCGGTTGCCGACCGACACAAAGCTGGTGGCGGTATCGAGCACTTGCAGCAAAATTTCTTTGGGCAGTCCTTCGGTGGACAACAGGTGAATCAGTTCACCGTTTTTGTTGAGTTGGGGGTTGCGCTTGTACATCATCCTAGATTCCTCAGTTGACCGCTGATTGTTGTCACTAACTGCATATGAATATTGATTTCTTGACGCTGATCGAGTTCACCATCTGGGTGACAGCGCTACGCACCCAATTGAGCCACTGGCAACGCGCCTGGGGGCGTTGCTTCTCCTTGCGGGCAGGAGCCCGCTGCGTCGTCGCGCCTACCCATGCACATCGCCAGCGGCCCTCTCGGGCGCGTCCAACTGAGGAATCTAGGATCATGATCAATGCACCTTGACGTTAAAACTGAACTGGCCCGACGACTGGCGCGCCAGCGACAGCGACTGGTTGGCCGGCAAACTGATACGCGCGGCGCACAGGTCGGGTTGAATCGGCAGCTCGCGCCCACCGCGGTCCACCAGCACCGCCAGTTGGATGCGGTCCGGTCGGCCAAAGTCAAACAGCTCGTTGATCACCGCGCGAATGGTGCGCCCGGTAAACAGCACGTCGTCGAGCAGCAGAATGTGCGCCTGGTTGACGTCAAATGGAATCCGGGTTTGGGCCGCTGCCGTCATGCCACGGCGGGCGTAGTCGTCGCGGTGCAGCGCCGATGAGATCACACCCGCCGGTTCAGCCAGCGCCAGATCATGCTGCAAGCGTTCGGCCAGCCAGGCGCCGCCTGAGGTGACCCCCACCAGATGCATGCCGGGCTTGAACAGCTCGCGCACGCGGTTGGCCAGGTCGCTGTACAGCGCCTCGGCATCCAATGCCAATTGACTCATGCAAGACTCCTTAAAAACTGTTGCAGGATGATGCACGCCGCTGCCGCGTCGGCGTCGCGCGCGCCACCCGCCAGGGCTTCGGTGGTGCTGTAGCGCTCATCCACCTCAAACACCGGCAGGCCAAAACGGCCGTGCAGTTGGCGACCAAAGCGGCGTGCGCGCAGGGTGTTCTCATGCGCTACCCCGTCGGGATGAAATGCACCCCAATCACCAGCGCGTCGGGCTGCCATTCCTTCAAGCGCTTGGCAATCAAGGCAAAACGCGCGTCACCTTGCGCCACCAGCGTTCCCTGAGGCTGCGCGGTACCCAGCAAGCGGTTGCCCACGGCAAAGCCGGTGCGCTTCAGGCCAAAGTCCAGTGCCAGAAATGTCTGCAAGTTTTTCGCTACACAAGGCGTAGCTACTGACGCTTGATCCATCTGGGCTGGTGGCATATTTAATAGACTCATGCGTGACCGACATCGGGGGCCAGCATCCAGCTCTGCAAACCCAGTAATTGCAAGGCCTGCTCGTAACGCTCGGCCACCGGGGTGTCAAAGATCAGGCGCGGGTCGGCCAGTACCGTCAGCCAACTGTTGTCGCCCAGCTCGCTTTCCAGTTGGCCTTCAGCCCAGGCCGAATAGCCCAGCGACACCATCACCCGGCGCGGACCCGAGCCGTTGGAGAGCGCTTCCAGCACGTCGCGCGAGGTGGTCATCTCAAGCCCCCCGGGAACGGTCATGGTCGAACTGAAGGCAACTTTGTCGGGCTGGTTGTCTGGTGCACCGCTTGGATCGTGCAGCACAAAGCCGCGTTCAGTCTGCATCGGCCCGCCAAAAAATACGGGCGTCTCGGCCAGGTCGGTGCGCAACAGGGGTAATTCGACCCGGTCAAACAAATTTTTGAGGGAAATATCGCAGGGCTTGTTGATGACCAGCCCCAATGCCCCACGCTGGCTGTGTTCGCACAGATAAACGACACTGCGGGAGAATAAATCGTCTTGCAAACCGGGCATGGCGATCAAAAAATGATTCGTCAAATTGGTGATGGCTGCGTCAGACGACATGGTTGAATTTTAGCGATGAACACAGACACAAACTTTGCATCGGGGCTGATGTGGTTCCGCCGCGACCTGCGCACCAGCGACAACGCCACGCTGCAATGGGCGCTGCGCAGTTGCCGCCGTCTTTACTGCGTTTTCGTATTTGACCGCGACCTCCTGGACCCTTTGCCACGGCGCGACCGGCGGGTCGAATTTATCCGCGAATCGCTGGTCGAGCTGGATGCCAGTTTGCGCCAACTCAGCGGCGCCGCGCAAGCCGGTCTGACCGTGCGCCACGGTGTAGCCCGTGGCGAGATCGTGCAGTTGGCCGCGCATCTGGGCGTGCAGGCGGTATTTGCCGGGCGCGACGACGAGCCGCAAGCACTGGCGCGTGACCAGCACGTTGCCACGGCGCTCAAAGCGATCGGCATGGTTTTTGAAACCTGCAAAGACCACGTGATATTTGAGCGGCGCGAAATTCTGACGCAAAGCGGCACGGTGTATGGCGTGTTCACTCCCTACAAAAACAACTGGCTGGCGCGCGTCGGCTGCGCGCAGTTGCAAACGCATGAACTGAGCGGCTTGACCGATCGGCTGGCCGGTTCCACTGAGGCGACCGGGGTGCCGACACTGCAAGCCATCGGGTTCCAAGCCAGCAACCTGGCCCAACTGAATATCCCAACCGGTATGTCGGGCGCCCAGCGCTTGTTGGATGATTTTTTGCAGCGCATCGATCACTACGACAGCACACGCGACTTTCCGGCGCTCAAGGGCCCGAGCCATCTGGGCGTGCATTTGCGTTTTGGCACGGTGTCGGTGCGCCGCCTGGTGGCGCTGGCGCTACAGCGCCGAGGCAGCGCTGGTGCGGCGGTCTGGCTCAGTGAACTGGTCTGGCGCGACTTTTACATGGCGATTCTGGCCAACTTTCCACACGTGGCCGAGCGCGCCTTCAAACCCGAATACGACGCCATCGGCTGGGACAGCGGCCCTGCGGCGCAGGCCCTGTTTACCGCCTGGTGCCAAGGCCAGACCGGTTACCCGCTGGTGGACGCGGCGATGGCGCAGCTTAACCAGACTGGCTATATGCACAACCGCTTGCGTATGGTGGTGGGCAGTTTTTTGGTGAAAGACCTGGGGCTGGACTGGCGCTGGGGCGAGCGCAATTTTGCCAAGCAGCTCAACGACTTTAAGCTGGCCTCCAACAACGGCGGCTGGCAGTGGGTGGCGTCCAGCGGCTGCGACGCGCAACCGTACTTTCGCATCTTCAACCCGGTCAGCCAAAGCAAAAAATTTGACCCTGACGGCAAATTCATCCGTCGCTACCTGCCGCAACTGGCGGGCTTGTCCAATAAAAGCCTGCACGCGCCGTGGTTGGCCAAGCCGCTGGAGCTACAGGCGGCAGGCATCGAGTTGGGCCTGCACTACCCGCTACCCGTGGTGCTGCACGAGCGCGCCCGCACCCGCACGCTGCTGCGCTACGCGGTGGTCAAGAAGTCAGCCCGCCCCAACGCCGCTCAGGCGGCTGACGCCACACCGCGCTAGCCGCAGGCCCGCCCTGTGGCCACGTGCCTCAACCGACGTCGGCGCTTTGTGACTTTTGATTTTGGGCACAATTGGCCACTTATCTCTAACTTTCAGCCAGACTGACCCCAACATGACCAGCTCCAACAGCCAAAACGACGTCCTTTTTGAACGCGCCAAACGCGTCATCCCTGGCGGCGTGAATTCGCCGGTACGCGCTTTCCGTGCGGTCGGCGGCACGCCACGCTTTATCACCCGCGCCCAAGGCGCCTATATGTGGGACGCCGACGGCAAGCGCTACACCGACTACATCGTCTCGTGGGGCCCGATGATTCTGGGCCACGGCCACCCGGCGGTGGTCCAAGCTGTGCAGAAAGCGCTGCTGGAAGGTTTTTCCTTTGGGGCACCGACCGAGCGCGAGGTAGAACTGGCCGAAGCTATTTTGAAACTGATGCCCAGCATGGACATGGTGCGACTGGTCAGCAGCGGCACCGAAGCCGGCATGAGCACCATCCGCCTGGCGCGTGGTGCGACCGGACGCAGCAAATTCATCAAGTTTGAAGGCTGCTACCACGGCCACGCCGACGCGCTACTGGTCAAGGCCGGCTCCGGCCTGGCCACTTTTGGCAACCCGACCAGCGCTGGCGTGCCGCCCGAAGTGGTGCAGCACACGCTGGTGCTGGAATACAACAACATCCAGCAGTTAGAGCAATGCTTTGCCGAGCAAGGCAACCAAATCGCCTGCCTGATGATGGAGCCGATCTGCGGCAACATGAACTTTGTGCGCGC
>JAQTSL010000020.1:13505-21950 GCA_028711355.1 Rhodoferax sp. | reverse complement strand
CCGGGCGCGCCATTTTCAGGATGTTGTTGATGCCCGCTTCGCCCGGTGTCGGCTCCAGGTACAAGCCGGTGCGCCCGTGCAGGTAAAGGATGTCGCCCTGGCCATTGACCAGTGCCGCCACCGCGGTCATGTGCAGCAGCAGGGTTTGCTCGGTGAGTTCACGCAGTGAGAGTTTGGCCGGCAGCGCGGTTTTGCCAGCGCTGCGCGGTGGCGCCGGGTCGGGGTCGATGAGCGGCGTCAAAAACCGTCCCAAGGCGGCACGCCGGGCGCCCTGAAAGTCTTCTTTGCGCTGGTAAATTTTGGCTTTGCGCTCCAGCGCAGTGAACAAGTCACCCTGTTCACCCGCGGTTTCCGAGGTGCCCAAAAACAGCATGCCACCGGGTTGCAGGGCGTAGTGAAACAACGAGATCAGCTTTTTTTGCAGTTCTGGCCCCAGATAAATCATCAGGTTGCGGCAACTGATCAGGTCAAGCTTGGAGAACGGCGGGTCTTTGATGACGTCTTGCTCCGAGAACACCAGCAGGTCACGAATGCCCTTGTGCACCCGGTAGGCGCTGCCGTCAGGCTCAAGGGTAAAAAAGCGCCCCAGCCGTTCGGGCGACACATCGTCTGCAATTCCGGTCGGGTACAGGCCGGTGCGGGCCACGGCGATGGCGCGGCTGTCAATGTCGGTGGCGAACACCTGAACCTTGTAGCTGGCACGCAGCACATCGAGCTGCTCCTGCAACAAAATGGCAATCGAATAGGCTTCTTCGCCGGTCGAGCAACCGCTGCACCAGACCCGCACCGCGCTGCCGGCCGGTTTGCCATGAAACAGCTTGGGGATCACCTGCGCCTGCAGCACCGCAAAGGCCTCGGGGTCGCGGAAAAAGTTGGTCACGCCAATCAGCAGGTCGTTGAACAGGGCTTGAATCTCGACCGGGGTTTGTTGCAGGTACTTGACGTAACTGTCCAGGGCCTCAATCTGATGCACCGCCATGCGCCGTTCAATGCGACGGTAAATGGTGCTGGGCTTGTACTGAGAAAAGTCATGCCCGGTCTGCGAGCGCAGCAGTACAAATATTTTTTTCAGCGCGTTCTCAGACAAGGGCGTAACCGCATGAGTCACCCGCGGCGCACGACCAAAGGCGTGCGCCACGTAAGCCATCAACTGCGCGGCCATTTCAGCGGGCGGCAGTTCATAGTCCACCAGGCCGGTGGCCAGCGCACTTTGGGGCATGCCGTCAAATTCGCTGGAGGCTGGGGTTTGCACCATCACCATGCCGCCTTCAGCCTTGATGGCGCGTACCCCCAGCGTGCCGTCGCTACCGGTGCCCGACAGCACCACGCCAATGGCGCGCTCGTGTTGGTCTGCCGCCAGCGAACGGAACAAAAAGTCAATCGGCAGGCGATGCCCGCGCGGCGCGGCCGGTTCGAGCAACTGCAAGTTGCCGTTCAAAAACGCCATGTCGCGGTTGGGGGGGATGATGTAGGCGCTGTTGACCTGCACCAGCATGCCATCGGTGACTTCGAGCACCTGCATCCGGGTGCGCCGGGCAATCAGCTCGGTCAGCAGGCTTTTGTGATCCGGGTCGAGGTGCTGCACCAGCACAAAGGCCATGCCGGGGTCGGCCTCGGGCGGCATGCCGGCAAAAAAAGCCTCTAGTGCCGCCAGCCCGCCAGCCGAGGCACCCAGGCCGACAATCGGGAAAGTTGCAGGCACCACAGTTGCTGTCGGCGCTGCGGGTGCTGTGGTCAGGGCCAGCACAGCGCTATGACTGGGCTGGCTGGCTGGTTTTTTAGGCATCTTGATGGCTCCTGAATATGTAGCTGCTGATGCAATCTGGATAAGCGCTACAGGCCTCTAATCTAATCACCCGAGGCCGCAAAATAGACCCCGTGGGTGGTGTCGGCCTTGGCCTGGTACATCGCCTGGTCGGCTTTTTTGAGCAGGCTGTCGATGGCTTGAGTATCCTCCGAAAAAATCACCACGCCAATACTGAGTGATGTGTCGTAGGGGTGTCCGCACAACGTGTAGGGCTGGCGCAGTGCCAATTGCATTTTTTCGGCAATCGCCCTGACTTGCTGACTCGCCTCGGTCTCAGTCTGGCTCAAGCCGTCGAGCAACACGACAAACTCGTCGCCACCAAAACGCGCCACCGTGTCGCCGACGCGGGCGCATTTGAGCAAGCGCTGGCTGACCTGGCGCAACAGCTCGTCACCGATACCGTGGCCCAGCGTGTCATTGACTTTTTTGAAATGGTCGATGTCCATGAACATGAGGGCGCAGTGGCGGTGTGTGCGTACCGAGCTGAGCTGCGCCTGACGAAGACGGTCAAGCAACAAACGGCGGTTGGGCAACTGGGTCAGCGCGTCGTGCAGCGCCAAATTTTGCAGCGTCTGGTTGTTGTGCGACAGTTGGTTGTAGAGCAGGCGCACCTCGAGCAGGTTGTGGATGCGGGCCTGGAGCTCGGCCAGGTCAAGCGGTTTGGCAATGAAATCTTTGGCCCCGGCGGCCAGCGCCCGTAGTTTGAGGTTGGGGTGAGCGGTGATGGCCAGCACCGGGGCGTAACCCTCTTTTTCGGTTCGGTTCAAGGCCGCCATGACGGCAAAGCCGTCCATGCCCGGCATCTGCAAGTCCAGCAAAATCAGGTCAAAGTGCTGGCTGCGGTGCAGGTCGCACACCGCAGTCGGGTCGCGCGTGCTGATCAGGTTGTGGTAGCCCGCCGCGTTCAGCAGTTGCTCGAGCAACTGCACGTTGGCCTGTTTATCGTCCACGATCAGAATCTGCGCGGACAAAATATCGGCGGGGCTGAGCATCATGAGTTGCTAACTTTCATGGCAGCGAAGTCACCCCGAAACATGAAAGAGGGTTGTCATTGCGGGCCCCGACCCGCAATCCATGCAGTCCGAGAGCCATGGATACCGGGTCGGGGCCCGGTATGACAATCTGTTGTTTCACGTTAAGACAAGACGACGGGTCAGCAAGCGTGCCATTCAAGCTGAAGGGCAAATGGGCATTGTTGAAATGGGTCATGGCTCAATATAGGTGTTCACCAGACCTCACTCTGTGCGCAAGCGACCGGAATCTGTGAATTCGACCGACAACAATCGGCACTTTGATTGACTTACGATGCCACTTGAACTGCCGAAGTACTGGGTGCTGCTTAAAAAAGTGAGCACCGCCTGGCTCGATGACGACGCCCCCAGCATGGGGGCCGCGCTGGCCTACTACACCTTGTTTTCCCTGGCGCCGATCTTGTTGATTGTGATTTCGGTGGCTGGGCTGCTGTTTGGCGAAGAGGCCGCACGCGGTGAAATCCAAACGCAATTGCGCGCCTTGATGGGCGATGCGGGTGCCAGTGCGGTACAAGCCCTGTTGGTCAGCGTCGATAGCACCGCCCAAGGCAAAACCGCCACGCTGCTGGGCTTTGGGCTGCTGCTGGTCGGGGCCACCACGGTATTGGCGGAATTGCAAACCGCGCTGGACCGGATTTGGCGTGCGCCTGCAGAGCCCCGCGCCAATGGCTGGATGACGCTGCTGCGGTCCCGGCTACTGTCTTTTGGCATGATTTTGGTGATTGGTTTTTTGCTGATGGTGTCGCTGGTCCTGAGCGCCGTGCTGGCGGCGATGGACCATTGGTTAAGCCCGGTTTTTGGCGCCTGGCTAGCGGTAGCCAGTGCCGTCAATGCAATCGCCGGCTTCTTTTTGGTAGCTGCTGTGTTTGCACTGATTTACAAGCTGATGCCGCGGGTGCATGTGCATTGGCGTGATGTCTGGGTTGGGGCGGTGTTTACCGCCTTGCTGTTCACCCTGGGCAAGACGCTGATTGGTCTGTATATTGGCCGCAGCGCCGTGGTGTCGGGCTTTGGCGCCGCGGGCTCGTTGGTGGTGGTGTTGCTGTGGGTTTATTACTCGGCCCAGATTTTTCTGATCGGAGCCGAATTTACCTGGGTCTATGCCAATATGTTTGGCTCCAGAAGCGTGCCCATCAGCCCGGATTGACCCATTCATCCGGGCTGGCAGACAGCCAACCGCTCAAGAGATATGGCTGATCACACCGGCGTTGACCCTGACCTTGTCGCCGACCTTGAAACCGGGCTCGGCTGCGAAGCTGACGGTTTGTGCGGTGCCGTTGGTCAAACGCACTACCACCTCAAAATGGTTGGTATTGCGTGACTTGGCTTCCAGCGCGCGCCCGGCATAGGCGCCGCCCAAGGCCCCGGCAATTTGCGCCGCGGTGCGGCCGTTACCGGCACCGACCTGGTTACCCAGAATGGCCCCTACCACACCGCCACCGATGGCGCCCAGGTAGCCGCCTTCACCCTTGACTTCAACCAGATTGACCGATTCGACCACCCCGCAGTTGTGGCAGACCCGACTGACCGGTAGCGCTGCCGGGGCGCTGTCGCTTTGCAGCGGTTTGCCCAAGGTGGCGCTGGTGACGCGCTCTCCCAAGCGCAAATGGGCCGTCACCACACTGTTGCGCATCAGACGGTCGCGGTTTTTGATGGTGTAGGTAGCGGCGTATTCGCCAGCTTTGACTTCGGGCAGCAGCACTTTGCTTTTGGCACCGTCAAGGGCCAAATCCACCTGGCCGCCGGGTGTGCCAAAGACCGAAAAATACAGCTCGCTGCCACCCTTGAGGTCAGCTACAGGGTCCACGTTGAAGTGGTCAATGCGCAGCGCTGGGCCGGGGGCGACCCGGTCACGGTGCACGCCAACGCCTTTTTGCAAGGACTCGTTAAGCACCAGACTACTGACCTGGTTGCCGACCCGCAAATTGGCCGTGACCGGGCTGCCTGCGGCAATTTTGTCGCGGCTGCTGATGGTGTAGGTACCTTGGTACTGTCCAGGCTCGATCTCGACCAGATTCAAATTGCGCACGGCACCAGCAATGCGCAAGGTGGCCAGTCCACCGGCTGTGCCGTCAATTTCAAAATTGAGTTCCACACCGGGCCTCAGCCGGGCGACTTCTTCCACATTGAAGCCTTCAATACGGGGGGCGGTTTGCGCTGCGGTGTTGCTTTGGGCCTGCACCGCAGCCGGCCACAGCGTCAGCGGCAGCAGCAAGGCTACCGCTGACACCAGAGCAACGATTTTTTTCAGGGTTTTCATGGACAGCCTTTGGATCGGGTTGATTTACTTCTTGGTCACTTCGTGGCCAATCACGCCACCAACAGCGGCGCCGGCTGCTGTGCCCAGCAGGCCACCACCCAAGACATTGCCAGCTACGCCGCCAACTACGGCACCAGTGGCGGTGCCTTGTTCCTGGCGGGTCATCCCCGAGCAACCTGCCAAGCCCACGGCAAGTAACAAAATGGCGGCGGGTAAAACAGAAGTGCGATGAGTCAAATACATGAGATTTCTCCAGAACAGTTAAGGAACAAAGCGTGGCACAGTCAGTTGGGGTCAGGGCACGTCGCTGACGCGAGTGGTCTGACCCGCAGGGTTCAGCTATGACACGAGCGAAGTTGCATTGTTGAAGGTTCGGGTACTTTGTTCTGTGCGTTTGACCACATTCACACCAGAGATTTACCTGGTTGGTCGGGGTGGCATTGCTGCCACGGCGGTTAACGTGAAAGAACAGGATGTCATACCGGGCCACGACCCGGTATCCAGTGAATTTGGCGCCGCACTGGAACAGCGGATCGGAGTCCGCAATGACATCCTTCTTTCATGCTTCGGGGTGACATCAATGCCATCAGTGTTAACGTGTGTTGGCGCACAGAGATCAAAAGGCTGAACCCGTAACATCAAATCGTTGCCGCCGCCCCAGAGCAAGGGTATAACGGCAGCAAACTCAAAATACTAATGACAAACTTATCCCTCGCCACCTCGACTCGGAAAACGCAGGCCTGGTTTGTCAGCCTGGTGCTGTTGGTGGCCTGCGCCGTTGCCGCCTTGTTCTGGTCCTACAGCCAAATTGAAAACACCGCACTGGCCCGCCAGCAGGCGCTGCTGATGGTCGCCGTCAGCCTGCTGGCCTTGCTGGCTGCCGTGTTGTTTGCCGGGTGGTTAATGCGTGAAACCCGGCAACGCCTGAGCGTTTTGCTGCAAGACCAGCAAGCCATCAATAGCCAACTCCAGCAAACCAACCTGATGCTGCGGGTGAGTGAAGACAAACTCAGCGTCACGCTCGGCTCGATTGGCGACGCGGTGATTGCCACTGATGCGAAGGCCCAGGTAACGCTGCTCAACCTGGTGGCGCAGCAGTTGACCGGCTGGACGCAGAGCGAGGCGGTCGGGCGCCCGATTGGCGACGTGTTTCAGATCATCAACAAAGAAACCCGACTGGTGGCGGTCATACCGGTGGCGCTGACGCTAGAACTTGGCACCATCCATGGCCTGGCCAACCACACGGTATTGCTGTCACGCGACGGCCACGAATTTGACATTGCCGACAGTTGTGCCCCGATCCGTGATGCCGCTGGCCAGGTAGCCGGGGCCGTGCTGGTGTTTCGCAATGTGACCGACGAATACGCCGTGCAACAGTCTTTGCGCGACAGTGCCGCGCTGGTGCAGACCATTTTGAACACCGTGGTCGATGGCATCGTCACCATTTACGCCAAGGGCGGTCTGATTGAGTCGGTCAACCCGGCCATTGAAGCCATGTTTGGCTACAGCGCGGCCGACTTGGTCGATGCGCACCTGAGCCAACTGATTCCTGAGCTGGACCAAGGCCCGCACAGCATTTCGCTCGACTATTACCTGGCCAGCGACGCAGACCGTGCGGTTGGCGTGGGGCGTGAGGTGACCGGGCGGCGCAAAGACGGACAAACTTTTCCGCTGGAAATTTCAGTCAGCGAGATGACGCTGCGCGGCCAGCACTATTTCACCGGTATCTTGCGTGACATCACGGCGCTGAAACAGGCCCAGGCCGCCCTGATCAAGGCCGGTGCGCTGCAAAACGCCATTTTCAACAGTGCCAACTTCTCCAGCATTGCTACCGATGCCAAGGGTGTGATCCAGATTTTTAACGTCGGCGCCGAGCGTATGTTGGGCTACGCCGCCGCGGACGTGATGAACAAAATCACACCGGCAGACATTTCTGACCCGCAAGAGCTGATCGCCCGCGCCAACTCGCTCAGCCTGGAGCTGGAGGCCAACATTACCCCCGGATTTGAGGCGCTGGTGTTCAAGGCGTCGCGCGGCATTGAAGACATTTACGAGCTGACCTACATCCGCAAAGACCTGAGCCGCTTGCCAGCAGTGGTGTCGGTTACCGCCCTGCGCGACGCGCCAGGGGCCATCATCGGCTACCTGCTGATTGGCACCGACAACACCGTGCGCAAGCAGATTGAAGCAGAGCGCACGCGGCTTGAGCAGGTGCTGCAAGCCAAAAATCTCGAGCTGGAAAAAGCCCGTCAGGTAGCCGACCAAGCCAACTTGGCCAAGTCAGAATTTTTGTCGAGCATGAGCCACGAGCTGCGCTCGCCGCTGAACGCGATTCTTGGTTTCGGCCAATTGCTGGAGTCGGGTGAACCGCCACTCACCGCGTCCCAATTGGCCAGCGTCGGACAAATCCTCAAGGCCGGCTGGTATCTGCTGGAGCTGATTAACGAAATTCTGGATTTGGCCCTGATCGAGTCGGGCCGCTTGTCACTGTTGCTGGAGCCGACCTCGTTGCATGAGGTGTTGCAAGATTGCCGGGCCATGATCGAGCCACAGGCACTGCAAAAGGGAATTGCGTTGAAATTTGCCACGGTCGATGAAGACTGCTTTGTCAACGCGGACCGGACCCGCCTGAAACAGGTGTTGATCAATTTGCTGACCAATGCCATCAAGTACAACCGGCCCGGGGGCACGGCAGAAGTCAGCTACGCCAGGCATTCTGCCAAGCGTTTGCGCATCAGCGTGAGCGACAGCGGGTTGGGCTTGTCGCCTCAAAAAGTCGCGCAGTTGTTCAAGTCCTTCAACCGTCTCGGCCAGGAGAATGGTGCCGAAGAGGGCACCGGTATTGGGCTGGTCGTATGCCGGCGTCTGGTGGAACTGATGAACGGTGAAATTGACGTGAAAAGCACGGTGGGTGTGGGCAGCGTTTTCTGGTTTGAGCTCGATGCGGTTGACAAGGTGCAGTGGCTGGCGCCAGAACCCACTTTGCCGGACGTGCCCGACCCGCAAAAACTGCCGGATGCCCAGATTCGCACCGTGCTTTATGTGGAAGACAACCAGGCCAACATGAGCCTGGTGGAACAATTGCTGACACGTCGGCCTGACCTGCAATTGTTGGGCGCCCAGGACGCCATGCGCGGTATTGCCATGGCGCGCGCACACCAGCCCGACTTGATCCTGATGGACATCAACCTGCCCGGGATCAGCGGTATGCAGGCGCTGAAAATTCTGCAAGCTGACCCCACCACCTGCCACATTCCGGCGCTGGCGCTGAGCGCCAACGCGATGCCGCGTGACATTGAAAGAGGGCTGGAAGCCGGATTCTTTCGCTACCTGACAAAACCCATCAG
>JAQTSL010000020.1:0-13495 GCA_028711355.1 Rhodoferax sp. | reverse complement strand
CCCATCAGGGTGCCTGAGTTCATGGCGGCACTCGACGCTGGCTTGGCCAAGTCAGCCGTCTGAGTTGATCGATGTTTCCGTCACGAACGCTCATGGCACTGTAGCCACCCCGAAGAATGGAAGACGGCTGTCATTGCGGACTCGGTCCGTCATCCATGAGTTGGCCTGCCTGGGCGTGCAGGTGCGCAATCAGCTCAACCAAGCGTCTCACGCGAATGCACCACACCAGCACCAAAGCTGATGCGAAGCACCGGGTACTTGACGCTCCAGTCCCAGCGTGCCTCGGCTGCCAGACCGGTGAACAACGCTTGGTGCCCCTCAAATAAATCTTTCAGGGTGTCCAAAAACAGGCTTTTGCCAAAGCGCCGGGGGCGACTCAGAAAGTAGTAGTTGCCCAGCTCAAACAAGCCCACGGCAAAACCGGTTTTGTCAACGTAGTAGCAGTCCTTCTCGGGGATTTCGCGAAGGGTCTGAATGCTGATCGGCAGTTTGCGGCGTTTCTGGCTTGCAACCGGGGCGGTGTTGATTAAATCGCTTTAGGGCGAACGCCAGGTCTAGAATGTGCCTAAACCAGAACAATAAAGGCGCCCCATGGAGGATCGTTATGTTCACCCAGCCCCCCCAACCTTCGGTTGACGCGGCCCAGGCGCTGCGCCAGTGCGCTGAGGCCCGCCTTCAAGCCCAGGCTGCCCACCTGACTGACCAGGGTGATCCGCAGTCGCCGCAAGCCGCCCAGCAGTTGCTGCGCGAACTGCAAGTGCACCAGATTGAGCTGGAGCTGCAAAACCAGGAACTGCGCGAAACCCACGCCGCGCTCACGACCTCGCGCGACAAATACTTTGATTTATATGATCTGGCGCCGGTGGGCTATCTCTCACTTAGCCAAAAGGGTTTGATCAGCCAGGCCAACCTCACCGCGTCGAACCTGCTGGGGGCCGTGCGCAAATCGCTGATCGGTCAAACCCTGTCGCATTTCATCGTGCCCAGTGACCAGGACATTTTTTTTCATTTTCGAAAACGCTTGATCGACACCGGTGAGTCCTTGACCTGCGAGCTGCGCATGGTCAGGACCGATGGCCCCGCATTTTGGGCGCATCTGGACGCACTGGCCGTGCCAGATGCGGACGGCAGCACGGCGCTGCGCATTGTGCTGAGCAACATCACCGAGCGCAAACAGGCTGACGACAAGTTGGCGCTGGCGGCCAGTGTCTTCAGCCATGCCCACGAAGGCATTGTCGTGACCGATGCCGATGCCAACATCACCGAGGTCAACGCGGCGTTTACCCGCATCACCGGCTACCGCCGTGCCGAGGTGTTGGGCAAAAACCCACGGCTGCTGAGCTCGGGGCGGCACGACCGCGCTTTTTATGACGCGCTGTGGAAGCAGTTGCACCAACAAGGCTATTGGTGCGGTGAGATGTGGAACCGCCACAAGGACGGTCAGGTCTATGCCGAGCTGCATGCCATCAGCGCCGTGCGCGACGCGCAGGGTGCAGTGCAAGGTTATGTGGCGCTGTTCTCAGACATCAGCGCCCAGAAGGCGCACGAGCAACAGCTTGAACGCATGGCCCGCCTGGATGCCCTGACCGGTTTACCCAATCGTTTGCTCAAGGCCGACCGCCTGCAGCAAGCCGTGGCGCTGTCTCGGCGCAGTGGCCATGGTTTGGCGCTGGTCTATATCGACCTGGACGGCTTCAAGCGCATCAACGACCAGCAGGGTCACGAGGCCGGCGACCAGATGCTGGTTGCTCTGGCCCGCCGGATGCAGCAGGTGCTGCGCGAAGGCGACACGCTGGCGCGCATTGGTGGTGACGAGTTTGTGGCCATTCTGATTGACATCGATGACCTCAGTGCCTGTGCCCCATTGCTGCAACGCCTGCTGGCGGCAGCGGCCCAACCGGTGCAACTCAAGGGGCAATGGCAGCAGGTGACGGCCAGTTTGGGGGTCACGTTTTACCCGCAGGCACAAGAGGTGCAAGCCGATCAACTGCTGTGCCAGGCTGACCATGCCATGTACCAGGCCAAAAAGGCCGGCAAAAACCGCTACCAGGCGTTTGACGCTAGGCAGCCAGGAGGCGGGCCACTTTTTTCAGAAAGGTCTCCCGGTCAAGGGGTTTGACTACAAAATCAACCGCACCGGCGTTCAGGCAATCCACCACCATCTCTTTGCCGCTTTGGCCAGTGACCATCATGACCGCAATGGTGGCCCATTGGGGGGTGGCTTTGATGCGGCGCAAAGTCTCAAGCCCGTTCATGCCGGGCATGTCCAGATCCATCAAGATCAGGTCCGGTTGGCGCTTGCGCAAGATGTTTAGCGCTTGCGCGCCGCTGTCGGCAAAAACCAGTTCATAGAGTTCCTCTTCCATTAATTTCTCAACCAGCTTTTGCTCAAAAGCATGGTCGTCAACCACCAGCAAGACGGGCTGAAAACGTTCTGCCATGGCAGACCGCGCCGGCGCCGCCGCCAGGTGGGGTGTCAGCTTGACCTGGGTGTTGTCGAACCACTGCTTGAGCGGTTGCACGTCATGGTCCAGCGACCGGTTGACCGCTTCTGCTTTCACACGCCCCTGCTCCAGGATGCTGGTCTCGCTTGAGGCGTTCATGTCTGCACCATCTGCGCGTAGCGCTGTTGCCAATCTGTCGTCCAGACGGCAAATTTTTCAGCCGGCATGGGGCGGGCAATGAAGAAGCCCTGAGCGATGTCGCAACGCTGGCGGCGCACAAAGTCCCAGTCGGCTGCATCCTCCACGCCTTCGGCCACGGTTTCCATGTTGAGCTGTTTGGCCAACCCCAGGCTGGCATCGAACATGGCCTGCTGAACATCGTTGGCCCAGGCACCATGAACAAAGCTTTGGTCAATCTTGAGTTCGTCAAAAGGAATGTCGCGCAGTTGTGTGAGCGACGAATTCCCAGTGCCAAAGTCATCAATCGACAAGCGAAAGTGCCTGAGCCGCAGCCGCGTCAGAATTTCAAGCGACACCCGCTGGTCTTGCATCAGGCGACTTTCGGTCACCTCCAGCACCAGTTGGTGCGGCGGCACACCAGACCGGATGACCAGATCGACCACATAGTCCAGAAAACTCAAGGACACCAAATTGTCCATCGACAAATTAACCGCCAGGCGCAATGGCAAGCCCGCGTCATGCCACATTTTGGCTTGGGGGAGCGCGCCGCTTAACACCACCCGTGTCAAGTCGTCAATCAGGCCATATTGCTCGGCCAACCCGACAAACTGGTCGGGCATGACCAACCCATCGGTCGGATGTTGCCAGCGCACCAGGGTCTCGGCCCCGATGACTTGGCCGCTGGCAATAGCCACCTTGGGTTGGTAATAGTTGATCAGTTCACCATTGGCAATGGCGGCGCGCAGCTCGCTCTGAGCATAGACGTTTGCGGCTTTTTTACGCTGTTCTGGCGTGGGCGCGATGTAACTTCCAATCAGTGTTGACAAGCGCTGCGGGTCAACCGGCTTGTTCACATACCCCAGCACGGTGATTTTGTGGGCTTTGACCAATTTTTCGATCGACTGCAAAATCCGCTCGTCTTCCCCGCTGACCAAAATGAGTGCGCCGGGGTAATGGTGTTCAACCAGATAGCGAACAAACTCGACCCCGTCCATCTGCGGCATGTTGATGTCGAGCAAGATCAGATCAGGGCGTTGCAGTGGGTCGTCCACCCGCAGCAAGGCAGCGCGCCCGTTGTCGCAAACCGCCACCGTATCAAAGCCCAGGCGAGTCAACATGTGGCTGAGCAGTTTGAGCATGAAGGGCTGATCGTCCAGCACCAAAATTCGAAGTTTCTTTGTGTCCAACATAAATGGTTTTGGTTTCAATAGGTCTGCAAAAATGCTTGCACCCGGTCCAGTTCTTGTTCAAACTGCGGGAGCAACCGGGTCAGTTGAGGCACATCACCGGCTTTGCCGGTCAGCTCCATGGCTTCACAACACTGGCCCAAAACCAACGCACCCACCGAACGGGCCGCAGATTTGAGCTTGTGCGCCGCGGCAGCGGTTAGCAGTGGCTCGCGCCCCAGGCAAGCGTGGCGCAGGTCGGCCGCAATCTGTGTGGCACTGCTGCCAAAGTCTTGCAAAAATTCACGGATGACCGTCGGCTCGCTGCCGATCAGGGCGGCGAGCACGCTCACATCAACCGCCAGCGGCAAGCTGGTCTGGGCAGGCTCGAAGGCGGTTGAAATCACAACCGGCTGCCACTTTTTCAGCATCTGTTTGAGCTGATCGAGTTGTACCGGTTTGCTCAAATAGTCATCCATGCCAGTCGCCTTGCAACGCTCGGCTTCGCCTTTGAGCGCGTTGGCCGTAAAGGCAATGATGGGCATGCGCGTGCGGCCCGCTTCTGCGCAGCGGATGGCGGCAGTCAACTCGTAGCCGTCCATCAAGGGCATGTGCAAATCCGTGATCAAGATGGCGTAGGCCCCGGTCTGCCAACGCGTGAGCGCCTCTTGGCCGTTGTTGGCCACATCCGCGGTACGCCCCAGCAGCATCAGTTGCTGCATGATCACTTTCTGGTTGTATTCATTGTCTTCGGCGATCAGGATCAGGCTGCCCTTGCGCACCGCGGCTGCGCGCGACAAGGGCTTGGCCGCGGGCTGCGAGACGACCGGCAGGTGATCCCAATCGGGCAGGTCGGATCGACCCACGGCAATGGCCACGGTGTCCAGCAGAGTCTTGCGCGTCAGCAGGTTGCCATCAATCAGCACCAGGTCGGTACCCTCGCTGCGTGGGCGGCGGCGCTGCCCATGACCGATGCTGACAAAGCGCCACATTTTTTCCGGGTGGGCCAGGGCTTGTGCATGCAACGCCTTGAGGACCGGATCGTCGTCGTTGTCAAAGGCAAGCACCACACCCCCCGCGTTCACCTGCAGCCAGAGCAGCGCGCTGGTCAGGTCTGCCGCACGCGAGACCACCATTTGCGCATGGCGCAGGTAGCTTGCTACATCGTCGGCCAGGTCGTCCGGGCTGGTCATGACCAAACACGGCAGCCCGCTGACCAGGTTCAGGGGGGCGGGGCTGGTGGCTGACGCTGCAGCGAGCGGAAAAGGCAGGCAAAAGCTGAAGTCGGAACCATGATTAAGGCCGCTGAAAACCTCAATCTCGCCCCCCATCAGCTTGACCAATTGACCCGAGATGGCCAAGCCCAAACCGGTTCCGCCAAATTTGCGGGTGGTGGAGGTGTCGGCCTGGGTGAAGGCGGTGAACAACTTGGTGCGCGTCACCTCGTCAATGCCGATACCGTTGTCAAGCACATGAAATGTCAGCAGCACGCGCTGTGGATCGCTCTGCGTGAGTAACACGCGTACCGACACGCTGCCTGGCCGGGCTTGCCCGGCTGAAAATTTGATGGCGTTATTGGTCAGATTGATGAGTACCTGGCGCACGCGTCCTGGATCACCCAGCACGGTCTCGGGGATCGTCGGGTCAACAAACAGGCTCAGTCGTACCGCATTTTTCAAGGCGAATTGACTCAGGTTATTGCAAGCGCTTTCGACAACGTCAGAGATCGACAGGGGAATCGACTCGGTGTCGAGCTTGTTGGCCTCGATTTTTGAAAAATCAAGAATGTCGTTGATTACGGCCAGCAGCGCATAGGCCGAGTCATGAATGATGTGGGTCATCTCCATCTGGGCGGCATTGAGGCTGCTTTGCTGCAGCACATCAATCATGCCGATCACCCCATTCATGGGGGTGCGGATTTCGTGGCTCATGGTGGCCAGAAATTCTGACTTGGCCTGGTTGGCTTTTTCGGCCGCCACAGTGGCAAGCTCCAGAGCCACATTGTTGCCCCGAAGCGCGGTTTGCACGGCGTATTCTTGCGTGACATCGCGAAACACCAGCACGGCACCCACCACCCGTGCCTCCCGATCACGTATCGGTGCACAACTGTCGGCAATCGGGTATTGACGGCCATCGCTGGAGATCAACACCGTGTGATTTTTCAGTGCTTGAATTGTGCCGCGTGCCAGGGTCTCCTTGACGGGCAAGACCGCTGGCATGCCAGTGTCCTGATTCAGGATTCGAACCACCTCATCGATCAGCCGCCCACTGGCCTGCGCCTGGGTCCAGCCGGTGAGGGTTTGAGCCAGTGGGTTCAGCAGCGTGACATACCCGAGTGCATCGGTGGCGATCACGCCATCGCCAATCGAGTTGAGGGTTACCGCCAACTTTTCTTCGCTGGCTTGCAAGGTGGCGTTGGTTTGCTGCAGTTGCTGGTTTAACTGCTGTTGGACATCCAGCAGGCGCTGGGTTTCCAGGTACACCAGTTGGGTCAATCGCTGCTGCGTTTGCCGATAAAGCATCACGGCAAACGCAACGGCCGATACCAGTGCAGCCAAACAAGCCAACAAGATGACTGCCAGCAAGTTGCGCATGGTGGACAGAAACGTCGCTTCGCTGTGCAGTGCATAAACCTCTTGCAAGCGCACAAATTCTTTCATCTCTGCCCGGATGGCATCCATCAACCGTTTGCCTTCGCCGTCGCTGACCGAGGCGAGGGCAGCGGACATGTCGTGGCGGCGGCGCAAATCAATGGCTTGTGACAACGCGGCAAGTTTGGCATCCAACAAGGGCACCATCGTGTCCAGGTGCACTCTGGCCGAGTCAACCAGGGTGATTTTTCGCAATTCGGTGAGCTGCTCCACAATGCCGCTGCGCACGGTCACGTAAGGGGCTAAAAAAGCCTCATCTCCGGTCAACAAGTAACCGCGTTGACCGGTTTCAGCATCCTTCAAGGCCGACAACAAGTCGTCAGCCTTGTTCAACACCTGGTAGGTATGGCCACGCACCTGGGCTGCGCGCTCAGCTTGTGCAAATATCCACAGGGAAGAAGTTGCCAACAGTGTGACCAAAAGCGTTGATGCGATCAGCCAGGCGGCAGTCTTCCAGGAGGTTTTCATAGGAGTATGCGGTTAATCTGCAACGACGTGGGTCGAGGCGGGACGCCAGAATAGCCAACGGCGCAGAGGTGGTCTGTGCGCTTACGCACCCAAAGCCCGCATGGCGCAGGCGCGGCCCCATTGCTATGTGTGCCAGCACACCGACCTATGCAACACACTGCGCGCATCATGGCGTTTTGGCGTAGGCTCCAGCGTCAACCCTAAGGAATTCACCATGACCATGGCTGTCGATATTCTTAACGCCCGCATCCTGATTGTTGATGATCAACAAGCCAACGTGCAACTGCTGGAGCAATTGCTGGCAGATGCCGGTTACAGTCATGTCAGCAGCACCATGCAGCCGCAAGAGGTGTGCGCGCTGCACCGCAAAACCCCGTTTGACCTGATTTTGCTGGACCTGCAAATGCCGGTGATGGACGGTTTTCAGGTGATGGAGGGTCTCAAGACCAACCTTATTGACGACTACCTGCCGGTGATTGTGCTGACCGCCCAGCCCGGTCACAAGCTGCGCGCCTTGCAAGCCGGAGCGAAAGACTTCATAAGCAAGCCGCTCGACCTGGTCGAAGTGAAAACCCGCATCCACAACATGCTTGAAGTGCGCTTGCTGTACCGCAGGCTGGCCGACTACAACAAGGTGCTGGAAGCCACGGTAGCCGAGCGTACCGCCGAGCTGCGCGAGAGCGAGGCGCGCTACCGCAGCCTGACCGAGCTGGCCTCGGACTGGTATTGGGAGCAGGATGAAAATGGTCATTTTTCCAAGGTGTCAGGCCCGGTGCTGGAGATGCTGGGCGTGCAGGTGGCTGCGCTGCTGGGTGACGCGCCCAGCGCTCGGATCGGTGGCTGGGATGAGGTTGAGCGCGAGAAGTTGCGCAGCACGATTGAGCAGCGTCAGCCGTTTCTGGACTTTGTGTTTCACCGCACCTGCCCCGATGGCAGCCAGCAGACTTACCAGGTCAGTGGAGAGCCCATGTTCAACAGCATTGGCCGCTTTGTCGGTTACCGCGGCATTGGCGTTGAACTGACGGCCAAGCCTTAAGCCGAACGATGCAGGGCGCACCCTCTATGACAATACTTCACAACCCGACGCAAAACCATTTGCTGGCGGCCTTGCCAGCAGCCGACTTTGAGCCACTGGCAGAGCACCTTGAATTGGTGTCGCTGAACCTGGGGCAAATGCTGTACGACCCCGGCACGCAAATGCGCCATGCCTACTTTCCGACCCGCTCGATCGTGTCGCTGCATTACGTGACCGAGTCCGGGGCTTCGGCTGAAACAGCCGGCGTGGGCAATGAAGGGATGGTCGGCATTTCGCTGTTCATGGGGGGTGACACCACCTCCAGCTCGGCCGTGGTGCAAACCGCTGGCCAGGCCTACCGGCTTGATCGCCACGTTCTAAAACAGCAATTTGACCGTGCCGGCGCCTTGCAGCGCTTGCTGTTGCGCTACACCCAGGCTTTGATGACACAAATGGCCCAGACCGCTGCCTGTAACCGTCACCATTCAGTCGAGCAGCAACTGTGCCGCTGGCTGCTGTTGACGCTGGACCGCATACCCGACGCGCGCGAGCTGGTGATGACGCAAGAGCTGGTAGCGAGCATGCTCGGCGTGCGCCGCGAAAGTGTCACCGAAGCCGCTGGCAACTTGCAGAACGCCGGCTACATCAGCTACCGCCGTGGTCACATCAGCGTGCTCGACCGTGCGGGCCTGGCCAAACACGCCTGCGAATGCTACGGCGTGGTCAAGAAAGAAATCGACCGGCTGCTCAGCGATGTGGCTGAGCGCCGGTAGGTGAACCGGGCTACTGTTTGATGCTGAGCTCGTTACCGACACTGCTCACACCTTCAATGCCGCGCGCCACTTGCAGTGCGTTGTCGATTTGCTTTTGGTTGTTGACAAAGCCGCTGAGCTGAACCCGCCCATCACGCGTGACGGCGGCAATGTCGGCGCTTTTGACCGTTTCGTCTGCCATCAGCGCCGCTTTGACTTTGGCAGTGATGATGCTGTCATCGATCTTGGTGCCAATGGTGGTTGTGCCAGCCTTGATGCTGACCCGGTTGTCCACCGACTTGACACCGGGAATGGCCTGGGCAACCGCAATGGCGCGGTCAATTTGCGTCTGATTGTCAACAAAGCCGCTGAGCATCACTTCGCCTTTGCGGGTCTCGACCTTGATGTCAAAACTTTTGATGTCGATGTTGTCTGCCAAAGCGGTTTTGACGTGGGTGGTGAGCAGAGTGTCGTCCACGTCGGTGCCGACGGTGGTGGTGGCGGCCGGCGCGCTGGCTGGCTCATTGGTCTGGCCGCAAGCGACCATGCTGATGGTCATGACCCCGGCGACGGTGCTGGTCAAAATACGCAGTCCAAGTGGGTTTTTCATAAGATAAGTTCTCTGGTGATAGAGGGATAAAGCCAGCCCCTACTATCGTCAGATCGCACGGAAATGTCGGTGCGCCAGCGAACGCTGGTGCTAAATGCCTTTGGAACCCGAGCACCCACCGGGAAGCCCCGGCGTCGTCCCTATTTTTATTATTTTGAAGCGTCTCGAACCGTCATTTGCCGAGTGCCGTGCGCCAGGCCTGGTGCAAACCGGCTAGCTTTTCAGCAGTGTCCGGGGACTGCGCAGCACCGCGCAACGCCTGCCGAATGAATACAAACAGCAGCAAGGCAAAACCCGTCGCCAGTGTTGTCAGCATGGCGATCAGGGCTTTTTTGGGTTTGGCCTTGAGTTCGGGCGGTACAGCGACATCGACCACCTGAATCACCGCGCCTTCGCGGCTTTCATCAATACGCGCCATCTCAAATTGTTTGGCGAACAGTTCAAACAGGGTCTCAAAGTATTTGAAGTCGCGGAATTTGGTGACGTAATCACTGCTGCCAGCTTGCGCCGCCGGGTCCGCTTGCTCGGCCCGTGCCATTTGTGCTCGCATGGCAGCCAATTCGGTCTGGGCTTGTTTGAAGTCGGGGGCTGATTCTGTCAAATAACCGCGCATACTGGCCAACTTGATCTCCTGGGCAGTGATGCTGGCCTTGAGCCGGGCCAAGGCTTCTACCGCTGCCGTGGGGTTGGTCTTGAGTACATTGCTGTTGACACCGCTGGTTTTTAAAGCCTGTTCAGCTTTGATGAGGCTATTTTTGGTGTGATTGAGTTGCTTTTCAAAAAACAAGCGGCGCTGCTGGGCTTCGGTGACGGCCAGACGACCCAATAATGTGTGAAGTTCTTCAACGTATGCGTTGGCTAGTTGGGCCGCAAATTCAGGTTGTTTGTCACTGGCATCGATGGTGATCAGGCCGTCTTTGCCGCTGGCGATTAAGACATTGCCATCCAGCTCTTTGCGTGCGCTTTCCTTGAACTTGGCCTCATAGCGGTCCATCAGCTTGAACCGGTCAACCAGTGCATCCTGGATGCTGCGGCTTTTCATGAAAGCTACATATTGATCGGACGGGTTCTTGATGCCGGTGGCCGCACCTGCCAAGCCCCCCAAAGCGCCCAAAGATTGCAGCATGGAAGCTGCTGCGCTTTGCTGTTGCTGCGGCGGCATGAACTTGGTGGTGGCGGTGAAGGTGGGTGCAATGGCAAAAGTGATACCAAGCGCCAGCAGCCCGGCGGCCAGGGGTCCCAGCACCAACAAGCGCAGGTTATCGACCACCACCTGCAACAGGTCGAGCAGGCTGATTTCGTCGTCTTCGGGGGCCTGGGTTTCGGTCATAACTGGCATATCAATAGCCCATGGAACGGAAAGCGGCAACGCCCAAGCCCAAATTCGACAAGATTTGGGTCCAATCCTTAAAGCCCCGGATCACCGCGTTATAGGTGGTCTCGCGATCAATTTTTGCCGGCACCACCAGCGTGTCGCCAGGCATCAGTGCCAGTGACTCAAAGCTGCTACCAAACCACGAGCCACTGCCGCTGCGCGACACGATGCTGCCATCGGCTCGCAGTACAAAGGCCAGTGCCGGTTCGGCATCTTCGGTCAAACCAGCCGACTTTATGACATCACCGGCTGTTTTTCCGCTCTTGTAGATAAACACATTTTCATTATTAACCGAGCCAAAGGCTGCCACAAAGCCCGGCGTGGATGGCACCAGAACGCGGTCGCCGTCTTCCAGCGGCAAGTCAGGCAAAGCGGCCAGGCTTAGGTTGCGCGGATCAAGCTCCAGGGCCACACGGCCATTGCTTTTCAAGGATTTGAGACGTTCGATCTGGCTTTTGAGCTGTGCCTGCTGCAACTGCAAAATAGCAGAGGCTTGGTCTGCGGTGGCGCTGCCGCTGCGGTTGGCCACCATGTTGGCTTGTTGCGATTGGGTTTGGGCCTCCAACCTGCGGATCAGGGTGTCGAGGTTTTCTTGCTGGCGCGTCTTGACCGACTCGCGGCTGAGTTCAATGCCGAAAACATAGGCTTGTGGGGTCAGGCCACCAATGCGTTTGATCAGTTGAGGCAAGGTTTCGCCTGCCGCGGCCTGGTAAATGCCGGGCGCCGCCACCTCACCCTCCAAACGCACCAAACGCGACTGACGCTCTTGCGGTATGCGCAAATCAGTGTGGCTCAAGATGGTCACGACGTCGCCGACTTGAAGACTCAGGTTGTGCGAAGGATCTTTTTGCAAAACAGCTTTGCCCAAGTTGAAAGGGATCAGTTGCGTGCTGAGCTTGGTGCGGTCCAGACGTTCGATGACCGCATAGTCCCAATTGATTTGATCCACCATCGTTCGCAGACGGTCGTCAATTTTTTTGCCTGCTTCTTTGGCCACAGTGGAGACATCTTTGTTGACATCGACGCCTTGGCCAGGAATTTTGTTGCTTGCCTTGTTGGCCTCGGCGGCAATATCTTTATTGATGTCCACCATTTGAACCAACGTGTTTTTACGCTTGTAGTAATCAGCAGTAATCAAGGCTTCGCGGTCCGGTATCAAGTCCAGAATCTTCATGCCTTCAAACCATTTGTAGCGAATTGGATCAGCCACCACACCTTGCAGAGTCACTGCATTGGAAAAAGAGTGGCTGATGTCAAGCAGCATCAACACGTCGCCATCGCGTAACACTTCTTGCATTCCTGAGGCGGTTAGCGCAATTTCTTGAACTTGGCGTGGCTGCGTGCTGGCCGACGTGATCCGCTCAAGAATCGCTTTTTTGCTTCTGGCCAGGGTAGGCACGCCACCGCCTAAATTCAAAATGTCGCCGATGGTGGTGGCGCTTGACTTGAGTTCAAAAATAGCCGCTTGGTCGAACGCGCCCGCTACCGCCACGCGCGGCCCCACCGGCGGAATCACAATCACGTCGCCCGCCATCAGGGCCAGGTCTGCCGACTTGTCGCCCTTGGCAATAAAGTCATATAAATCCAGTGTGGTGATGGTTTTCCCGCCGCGCTTGAGTTCAATGGCGCGCATCGAGCCATTGGCGCTGGGACCACCGCTGGCAAACAGGGCATTGACCAGCGTGCTCAGGCTACTGAGCTCAAACGTGCCTGGTTGCTGGGCTTGCCCTACCACATAGACCTGAATGCCGCGCAGGCGGCCCAGTGTGGCACTGGCCTTGAAGTTGGTGAAAATTTTGCCTAAATGGCCGGTCAGGGTTTTTTCAAGGTCGCGCACCACCACGCCGGCCAGCGTGACGGGCCCGACTTTGGGCAAACTGACTTGCCCGTTGCGATCCAGTACCAAGGTCGTGCTGAAGTCTTGCGGGCCAGACACTTGTAACTGCACCTCGTCGCCAGGGCCCAACACATAGTTGTCAGGCGCTGGCGCAGCGGTGTTGGCAGCGTAGGCTTGGGGCGAATTAAAAAGGTCGCTGCCATACACCGGCAGCAAACGCCCCGTGGTTTCCTGGACAAAGCGCTGGAATTGGTTGGGGCCAGCGGCGCGCTGAGGTGGGCGGATCAGCGCGGCATCAGGCGGCGGGGCATCAGTTGTTGGTTTAGCTGCGGTTGGGGTTGCCCCATTCAGCAGCAGCCGGTTGATGGCTGGATTAGTCAGTGTCTGATTGGTCTGGAACGGGTTGCCATCCATATTGTTGTTAAGCCCGCTGCCGGTCGCCGTCGTTTGCGCCTGCAAACTGGTAGTTAACGCGAGCGCCAGTAGCGCCATGGGAAACGCTTTGCCAAGCCATTTAAGCACAGAAGTTTCAGTCAATAACATGCAATAGCCGGGTAAGGGTGAGGAGGACACCACGCTCAACCTCCCCGGTAGATGTGTGATGCAAGCTAAATTTAGGTCGGAGAATTATAGGTTGCGACGCATTACCCAAAGGTAGCCGCACTGCCCAGCGGCAGTCCGGCGACATCCTTGGCCGCCAACAACGGCTCCGCGCCAAGCGGCCTCTGCACGCCCACGCTGGGGTCGCTCCACAGCAAACAGCGCTCGTGCTCGGGGTGGTAATAGTCGGTGGTTTTGTACAAAAACTCGGCGCTGTCGCTCAGGGTGACAAAACCGTGGGCAAAACCGGGCGGTATCCACAGTTGCCGCTTGTTGTCAGCCGACAAGACCACGCCCTCCCATTTGCCAAAGTTGGGCGAGTTGCGGCGCAGGTCCACCGCCACGCCAAACACCTCGCCGTGTGTCACGCGCACCAGTTTGCCCTGTGGGTGCTCGA
>JAQTSL010000263.1 GCA_028711355.1 Rhodoferax sp. | reverse complement strand
TTTTTCGAGGTAGCCAAACGCCGAGCGCATGCCGTAGTCTTGAAACGAAGGAATCAACACATCGACCGTGCCAAAAGCAGCCTCTGAGCCAATTTCTTTTTGAGCATCAGTCATGGTGCTGTTGGAGGTATGCGCCAGCACGATTTTTTTGGTGCTGTCACATCGAAAATCTTCAGCCGACCCATGAATCATGCCGCCACCGATATCGAGTTTTTTCAGGTCAACCGGCTCCAGATAGACATACTTGGTGCGCTCGGCAAACTCGCGCGAAATGCCGGCGTCGCTGGCATCTTTTTTAACCATGGCGTCAAGCACGGCAAATGACGCAATGTCGGCGTAGTGGGCATAAACCTTGTAGCCGTCTTTCCAGAGCGCACGAAACTGGAAAATCGAGGTTTCCACCGGATGCGGGGACAAAATCGGGCGAACTTCCAGCCCTTCCACGTCGTTCCACTTGTCAAATTCAAGGCTGCAAATTTCAAAGTAGTGGTCCAGATCGGCTTCCTGCATCGACAGCAAGGCGCACATTTTTTTGGCAACTGAGGCGCGCACCATCGGCGTTGCGTAGTACTTGAGCCGACGATCGGTGCGCATCAGCGCTGGCAGGCCAGCGAAGTGGTCGTCATGCGAGTGGGTATGAAAAATGCCTTCAATTTCATTGACCGAGATACCCAGCGCTTCGAGGCTTTGAATGATGGTCGGACCGGCGTCGATCAGGTAAATTTTTCCCTGAAACATCAGTATCGAGGACATCGAGGGACGCTCGGTATCCCAACCGTCACCCTCCCCGGTATGGATCACTGCAAAATATTCACGTTTAACGTGGTGATAACCCAGCGAAATCGGCGAGCGGTACAAATCATCCGCTTTGAGGTTGAGGTCGATGGTCAGTTTTTCACCTTTGTAGTCAAACTCAAAAACGTTGACTTTGAGTCGCCGAATGCCGACGCCACTACGAATCTCGACGCGCGCGTCTTCGATGACGCAGGTGTCCAGAAAATCGCTACTGTCGCGAATTTTGCCGAAAGCAAATTTAAGTTTCATTTGCATCAGCTCGGCCGCCTGAACCGCAGATACCCCCGCTTCTTGCAGTTCAGCTTCTGACACCAGACCGTAGTTGCCGCGGTAAATGTACTCAAGCTGGGCCTGGACTTGTTCACGTGAACCGATGATCAGCGGCTTGCCAGCGTTGCTGTTGATGTGACCCGGAATGCCCATGCCCTGACGATAGAGCATTTGCAAAACCGGAAACTCGGCCATATTGCAAAACATACCGTTTTGCAGCATCAAATCTGACAGCAAAATAACGTTTGGACCGGTCTCAAACACCACTTTATTGGTTTCGGTCTGAACGATGAGACCCCGTCGGATCATGTGTTTGACGCTGTCAGACGGGCAGCCGCACAGCACATAAACGCCGGCTTGCGCAACCTCAACCCAAAAAACGCCAGGGCAAACATGAATTTTTTTGAGTTGTTGCATGGATTTACTTTCTCAATGTCAGTAAAAATGAACCAGCGTCAAGCGGTCTGTGGTTATGAATAGTAGCGTTTAAGCGCCTTGTGCGCAGCGACCGACCCAAAAGTCCGCTGAAATGAAATAAGCCCGCATCGGCGCCCTGCCTGTGCGGGACAGAGCAACGCTACACACAGTGCGCGCGGCTCTGTCCCCAACTGGTTAAGGTGTCTGGCTTGAGCCCGACAACGCAGTGCCGTGGTCAACCGCTGCCGTTCGCACTGTGCGAACGGTTGGTTTGGCCAAAATTTCCAGATAAAAACTGGCAGCGCCGTCCTTGGCCGCAGCGTCGATCACCGCGCTGAGCTGGGCCGGATGAACCTCAGTTGCGGTAACGTTGGTCAGGCCAAAACGGCAGTCAAAGTGCCAGAAATCCATGCCCTCGGGCAAAGCCTTGTTACGCTCGCGCTTCATGTATTGGCGAATCTCGTGTTTGGTGGCTTCGAGCACGCGATCGCGGTTTTTTCCATCAATCCAAAGTTGAAATGTTTTTTTCACGAAATCTTTCCAGTCAGAGCAAGGGCCGCCTGATTATCGATGACGGTCGGATCTAACGTTCATGGCAACAGTGCCACCCCAAAGCATGAAAACTGGTTGTCATTGCGGGCCACGACCCGCTGTTCCAGTGCGCCCAAATTCATGGATACCGGGTCGTGGCCCGGTATGACAAGCTGCTCTTTTGCGTTAATCAGTTGAATTTTTCGTAAACTGCCCAGCTCGCTCGACGCTTTATGGATGCCAAACATCATGCCTTTTTCTGAACTCGGCCTGACGGCCCCGCTGGTGGCCGCCGCGCAAGCGCTGGGCTTCCAACAGCCCACGCCGGTCCAGCGGGCGGCCATCCCACCGGCCCTACTCGGACGCGACCTGCTGGCGTGTGCCCCCACCGGCTCGGGCAAAACACTGGCGTTCGCACTGGCGCTGCTACAGCGCCTGAGCCCGGCAGCACCTTCATCGCCGCAGGCGCTGGTGCTGGTGCCCACGCGCGAACTGGCCAGCCAGGTCGGCGACACGCTATCAGCCCTGGCGTGCGTGTTGCCACGGCGTTGCAAGATCAACGTGGTGTTCGGCGGCGTGTCAATCAATCCGCAGATGATGCGTCTGCGTGGTGGCTGTATGGTGCTGGTGGCAACACCCGGGCGACTGCTCGATCTGGTGGCGCACAACGCGGTGCATCTTGCGAGCATCAAGCTGCTGGTGCTCGACGAGGCCGACCGCTTGCTTGATCTTGGCTTTGCCGACGAGTTGGGCGCACTGTTGGCGTTGCTGCCCATGCAACGCCAAAACCTGTTCTTTTCTGCCACCTTCGCGCCGGCGCTACAGGCACTGGCCGCGGCCTTGTTGCACGACCCAGCACGGGTCGATGTACGGCCCGACACCCGGCACCCTGCCACGATCGTGCAGCGTGCCATTGCGGTTGACGCGCCGCGCCGCACACAACTGCTACTGCATCTGATCAAACAGCAAGCCTGGAGCCGCGTGCTGGTGTTTGTGGCCACCAAATTCGCCACCGAAATCGTGGCCGACAAACTGCGCAAGGGCGGGCTCGCGGCTGAACCGTTGCACGGCCAACTCAGCCAGGGCAAACGCAGCCAGGTGCTGGCCGACTTCAAGGCCAGCCGCGTGCAGGTGGTGGTGGCCACCGACTTGGCCGCGCGCGGCCTGGATATTGCGAACCTGCCGGTGGTGGTGAACTACGACCTGCCACGCGCGACACTCGATTACACGCACCGCATTGGCCGCACCGGCCGCGCTGGCGAGGCGGGGCTGGCCGTAAGCCTGGTCAGCGCCGACAGCCAGGCGCACTGGCGACTGATCCAGAAGCGGCAACGCCTGCAACTGGCGCTGGAGAGCATCGTCGGCTTTGAAACCAAACAAGTCACCCCGCCCGATTCCTGCGCACCCGAAGCCCCTGGCAACGGTGGTATCAAAGGCAAGCGCCCCAGTAAAAAAGACAAACTACGGGCGGCCGCGGTCCACCCTAGCAACCATGGCAGCTAAGTCACCCCGAAGCATGAAAAATGGCTGTCATTGCGGGCCACGACCCGCTGTTCCAGTGCGCCCAAATTCATGGATACCGGGTCGTGGCCCGGTATGACAACCTGTTCTTTCACGTTAAAACGGTTGCGCCACCAAATCATGACCCTGGGCTGCTACCACGCGCGCCAAGGTAAATTCACCCACTCTAAGCGTTTTGCTTATTTTTTGCGGTGGCAGCAATTCAACCACGCCGTCAATCCCCGGAGCGTCGGCGAACGAGCGCCCGACCCCGCCCTTCTTGCCCTGGTTTGGCGCATGGTCCACCAGAATTTGCAGGGTCGCCCCAACGCGCTGCTGCAAGCGGGCCGCTGAAGTACTTTCGGCAACCGCCATAAACGCCGCTTGCCGCTGCTGACGCACGACTTCGGGCAACTGGCCCGGCAACGCATTCGCCGCCGCACCCTGGACCGGGCTGTAGGCAAAACAACCGGCCCGGTCAATCTGGGCTTGTCGCATGAAATCGAGCAAATGCTCAAACTCTGCTTCGGTTTCACCTGGAAAACCGGCAATAAAGGTGCTGCGGATGACAATGTCAGGGCACAGGGCACGCCAGCGCTGGATGCGCTCCAGGTTTTTCTCCCCGCTGGCGGGCCGCTTCATGCGTTTGAGTACATCCGGGTGACTGTGCTGAAACGGTACATCCAGGTACGGCAGCACCAAGCCAGCGTTCATCAGCGGCAAGATGTCATCAACACTGGGATATGGATAAACGTAATGCAGCCGCACCCATGCACCATACGGTTTGGCCAGCTCGCCCAACGCCTGTGCCAGCTCAAATAAGCGGGTCTTGACCGGTTTGCCGCTCCAAAAACCGGTGCGGTATTGCACATCGACTCCGTAGGCTGACGTGTCCTGGCTGACCACCAACAGTTCTTTGACGCCCCCTTCAAACAGCGCCTGCGCCTCTGACAAGACATCGCCCACCGGTCTGGAAACCAGATCACCGCGCATCGATGGAATGATACAAAACGTGCATCGGTGGTTGCAGCCTTCGCTGATCTTGAGGTACGCGTAATGGCGTGGTGTCAGTTTGATCCCGGCCACACCAAACGCGTCAGGCACCAGGTCCAGAAACGGATCATGCGGCTTGGGCAGATACTGGTGCACCGCATCCATCACCTGTTGCGTGGCGTGCGGGCCGGTGACCGCCAGTACGCTGGGGTGCATCTGGCGCACCAGGTTGTCGCCGCTGTCACCACGGCGAGCCCCGAGGCAGCCGGTCACGATGACCTTGCCGTTTTCGGTCAGCGCTTCGCCGATCGCATCCAGCGACTCGTCAACGGCCGCGTCAATGAATCCGCAGGTATTGACGACCACCAGATCGGCGCCGTCGGGCTCGGGGACCATCCGATAGCCGTCGGCTTGCAGCAGCCCCGCCATCCGCTCGCTATCGACGAGGTTCTTGGGGCAGCCGAGGCTAATCAGGGCGTAAGTGCGGCGGGGGGGTTTCTTGGGCGGCACAGGGAATGGTGGATGGCGGGTATTGGATGGTCGATGGAAGTGGGGCGACGTTACGCTCCCGAATATAACAGGGGGCTTTTCATC
>JAQTSL010000019.1 GCA_028711355.1 Rhodoferax sp. | reverse complement strand
AGCCAGTTTTGGCCTGACTGAGGCGCTCATAGCTTGGGCTATGGGCAACGAAGAAGGCCAAAAATGGCCGCCAATGCGCCGCTTGCACCCAAACAGCGCCGAAGGCGCGCCTAATGGACAATCTCGGATTATGTACAGTCGGAGACGCCTGGATGAGACTGAACCTGCTCTTGATGACGTTGGCGGCGGGGAACGCAAGCCGTTCACACCATGTCCGACTTGAAGACCGCAATGAAACGCCGCCATCGACCGGTTCCGCCTGGTCGTTGGCAGAGGCAGCGAACTGTGCACCGTTGGCCTTGCTCTACCATGCAGTCATGATGAAAGACGGCCCCCACATTGCCCGCATTGCGACCCTGATCGGTGACCGCGCCCGCGCCGAGGTGCTCACCGCGCTGTTGGCGCGGGTCTACGCACTGGGTTGGGCGCGCCGCGCCAAGGACTCGCGCGTGGTGCAGTTCACTGAACCGGGTGAATACGCATTTCGCCAGTTGTTCAAGGGGGAGGTTTGACGAACGCTTGGGTTCGGCTACACCGCCAGCCACTGCCAGCCAAAAAACACCGCCAGCCCGAGCATGATGGTCAGCAACTGCTGGCGCGTGGCCAGGCAGATGGCCACCGACACCAGCGCAGCACCCAGCTGGGGGTTGCGCCAGGTCAGCTCCAGGCCGTGGCCATGCGGGGCCAGGATCATCGGCACGATGATGGCGGTGAGCACCGTCACCGGCACAAAGGCCAGGGCCTGTCGCGCGGCCGCAGAAAACCTGACCCGGTCGCCCAGGATAAACACCAGCGCCTTGATGGCAAAGGTGATCACGGCCATGCCCAGGATGGTCAGCGTGGCGCTCATGTCGTGGCTCCCGGTGTGGCACGGCGTTCGTGCAGCCGGGTCAAGCCCATGCCCACGCCAACCCCTACCACCACGGCAGCCATCAGGCCCAGCTTGAATGGCAAGTCTTTCAGCGCATAGGCCACAGTGCCTGCCGCCAGCGCGGCGCTCAGGTGGGGCACACGCGCCAACTGCGGCACCACGATGGCGATGAAGGTCACCACCATGGCAAAGTCCAGCCCCAGCGTCTGCAACTGCGGAAACACCGCGCCAAAGGCCAGCCCGATCAGCGTCCAGAGCTGCCAGTTGGCATACATCGACAAGCCCGAACCCAGGAAGTACCAGTGCCCCAGCCTTGCCTGCGGGTGCTGGCGGTAATAACTGTCCACCACGGCAAAGGTCTCATCGGTCAGCAAAAAACCCAGCAGCCAGCGCCAGCGGCCCGGCAACTGGCGCACATGCGGCAGCAGCGCAGCGGCGTACAGCATGTGGCGCAGGTTGACGATCAAGGTGGCCAGCCAGATCACCAGCGTGCCCGCCAGCCCGGCCATCAGCCCCACCGCAATGAACTGGCTGGAGCCGGCAAACACCCCCAGCGACATCAGTTGTCCCTGCCAGGGTGCCAGTTGGGCCGTGCCGACCAGGGCCCCAAAAATCATGCCAAAAGGCGCAGCACCCACCAGCATGGGCACGGTGTCGCGGGCACCGGCCATGAAGTGGGCGAAGGCAGAGGGTTGGGACATCAAAAAACTTTCTGTCGGTGAACGTAACTGCATGGTAAACGCCGGCTCCTTCACATCCTCGTTGAGGTCATCCATGGCATGGCGTTGCACCCAGACGGACTACGCAAAAACCGGCCTGAAAAAGCTGCGCTCATAGCTGACGATGCAGCGGGTGTCTTCGGCGTATTGAAAAGCCGCCAGGCATTCCGGGTCTTGCAGGGAGCGGGCTCGGTAGTCTTCATACAGCGCCAGACTGGGAAAGCTGAACATCGCCAGGGCTACGTTGTTGGCCCCTTCTGAGGGCAGAAAGTAGCCGTGGTGCTGGCCGCCGAACTTCTCGACCAGGGGAATCCAGAGCTTGCCGTAGTGCTCAAACTCCTTGAGCTTGAACGGGTCAATGAGGTAGCGCAGGTAGCAGGTGATCATGGCTGGCCCCTCCTCAAGCGCGTGGCTGCTGCACCCAGTGCTGCACGCTGGGGCGCTGCCACTGCTGGGTGGCGTAGGTTTTGAGGCGTTCGGGGACGGCATCGCCGTTGGCGATCAGGCGCATGAGCATCAGCGCCAGATCGGTGTCGGCAATGCACCAGTTGCCAAACAAGTGGCTGGCACCGGCGGGCAGCAGTTGCTCGGCCACCCGGAACAACTTGTCGGCCGTCAGTGCGGCAGCGCCCAGCGGGGTGGCGGTGGGTTGGATGAACACGGTGTCGGTGCCGCGCTCGTTGCGAAGCGGCATCAGGTCGCTGCGCAGCCAGGCCTGCACTTGCCGGGCACGGGCGCGGTGTTGCACGTCTTGCGGGTAGACCGCAGCAAAGGCGGGCGGGGCGAAGACTTCTTCCAGGTATTCGCTGATGGCGCTGGACTCCGACAACGCAAAACCTTCGTGCACCAGCGTCGGCACCCGGGCCGTCAGGGACTGCTGGCGGTATGCCGTCTGCTGGTGTTGTTGTGCGCCCAGGTCCAGGCGTTCGGTGACAAACGGAATGCCCTTCTCACGCAAAGTGACATACACCGACATGGCGTAGGGGCTGGTGAACTGGTGGTCAACAAACAGGGTTAGCGGGTTCTGTGGCATGGGGTGTCCTAAAAATAAATCGTTCGCAAAGTCTATCGGCGCTGTGTCCTGGCGCAAAACGATATATCTTTGACTCCTTTGCTAAAAATGCTCACATGAAATCAGGAACGCTTCCATGACGGATTTACGCCGATTGCCCAATCTGGTGGCTCTGCGCGCCTTTGAGTCCGCCGCACGGCACCAGAACTTTTCTCGCGCCGCCGATGAAACCCATGTCACCCACGGCGCGGTCAGCCACCAGGTGCGCGCGCTGGAGCAAGACCTGGGCGTGGCCCTGTTCACCCGCCACGGCAAGCGTTTGACGATCACGCCGCAGGGCTTGCGGTTTGCGCAAGTGGTGCGCCATGCCTTGCAAGACATCGCCGATGCCACCCAGGTGCTGCGCGAAGAAACGCGGCAAAAGCGGCTGACGGTGTCGGCCATTCCCTCGTTTGCGGCGCGCTGGCTGGCCCCGCGCCTTGGCAAATTCATTGACCAGAATCCCGACACCGAACTGGTCTTGCAGTCCAGCGGCCAATTGCATGACCTGGTGCGCGACGGCATCGACGTGGGCATCCGCTTTGGCCAGGGCCAGTACCCCGGTCTGGCGGTGGAGCGGCTGATGGGCGACTCTTACTACCCGGTGGCCAGCCCCGGCTACAACCAGGGGCGGTTGCCGACCTCGCCGCAGCAGCTCAAGCCGGCGCAGTTGCTGCGCTCGGACGAGCCCTGGCTGCCCTGGTTTCAGGCGGCCGGTTTGAAGCTGGTCGAGCCCAGTGGTGGTGTGCGTTTTCAGGACCTGTCGCTGCTGATCCGCTCGGCCTTGGACGGCGACGGCATTGCCCTGGTGCGCCACGTGGTGGTGACGCAGGAAATTGCCTCCGGCGAGCTGCTGCGCCTGTTTGACGTGGCGGTGAAAAGCCCCTGGGACTACTACCTGGCCTGCCCGCCGGAGGCACTGCACAAACCCCAGGTGCAGGCGTTTCGCCGCTGGCTGCTGGAAGAGATTACCCTCTTCAAAGCGCAGGCCGGTGCCGCTGTGGTGTGATGTTTGATGGCACATTTAATCCAACGTGCTGGCACGCCCTTGTGCGCCTCAACCGTAGTAGCGGTCGCGCACACGCTGGCAACAGGCTTGGAGTGGCGGGTATTGCCGGGTATGCTGCTTCAGTGGCGACTCCACCGGTACCCACGGCAGGTTAGCCAGAAAACCGCAGGCCGTGGCATCCAGCGTGCAGGGGCATGACCCATGAAGAAGGATCTGTCACCCAGAAAATCGGCCTGCGCTGTGATGCTGGGTAGGTCGGGGTCGCTGGAGCCGCTGCGTACCGTCTTGGTGGTGCCCATTTCCCGGACTTTGCAGTTCCTCCTGCCATAGCGCTGTGAGTGACCTGTTGTTCTGCACGCATCACTTTGAATCGCAGCCAAATGGGGGCTTGGGCACGGCTCGGCCTTCGCCTTTCTGACCCTGCGCTTTGCACTGGCCCTGCTGGTGCTGACGCTGCTGGGTGCCTGGCGCCAGCGTTGGTTGCCGGTGGTCTGGATGGCGCTGGTGATCTCGGTACTGGCCACCTTGCTGCTGTACCGGCTGATCCAGGCGGGCAACCTGGTCAACGTGACCAGTCTGTTCTATCTGGTGCCAGGCGGCACGGCAGCGCTGGACTGGCTGGTATTCGGCAACACCATGGCTCCGGCCGCGCTGATCGGCATGGGGGCCATTTTGCTGGGCTTGCTGCAGGTGTTCAGGATGCCCAAAACATAGATTCGCCGCATGTGCAGGTGGGGGGACCATCATCGTTGCCATGAAGACCCCACCTATTCACCGCGCCCAGGTTTTCAGCCCGCCCTGGGCCGGGGTGTGCTGCACGTACCTGAAGCAACCGCTGCCTGCGTTGGGCTCACGCCAGATCCAGCCGAGCCGCTTATCGCTGCACCTTGAAGTTATATGCAAAATCATCCTGTAACGCAGGCGCAGCAAGCGCAAACAGCTATAAAACCGAGAGTAGTTATGCAGCCCACTGGCGCTGCGCCAGGGCCTAGGCGTTGACCGAGCCGATGAACGACTCCGGGTAGCGCAGGCCGCAAGCCACATCGGGCGGGAAAGCCTGATCCAGCGCGGCCAGTTCTGCCGCGCTTAAGTCCACGTCGAGCGCGGCGATGTTCTGCTCCAGATACGTGCGCCGCTTGGTGCCGGGGATCGGGATGATGTCGTCGGCCTGCGCCAGCACCCAGGCCAGCGCCAGTTGCGAGGCGGTGCAGCCCTTGGCCTGCGCCAGTTGCCTGACCTGCGCCACCAGCGCCAGATTGCGGGTGAAGTTGTCACCCTGAAAACGCGGCGAAAAACGGCGGTAGTCGTCGGCGGGGATGTCCTCGGGCTTGGCGAAAGTGCCGGTCAGGAAGCCGCGCCCGAGCGGCGAATAGGCCACCAGGCTGATGCCGTGGCGGCGGCAGGCGGCCAGCGTGCCGGTCACCTCCGGGTCGCGCGTCCACAGCGAGTATTCACTCTGCAACGCGGCGATGGGGTGCACCTGGCAGGCACGCTCAATGGTCGCAGCCGATGCTTCCGACAAGCCCAGGTAACGCACCTTGCCGGCCCGCACCAGATCGGCCATGGCGCCCACGGTGTCCTCGATCGGCACGGTTTTGTCGACGCGGTGCTGGTAGTACAGGTCAATCTGCTCCACGCCCAGGCGCCTCAAGCTGGCATCGCAGCAGGCTTTGACATAGTCCGGCCGGCCATTGACGGCGCGTGCTGCTCTGTTGGCCGGATCGCGGCAGATGCCGAATTTGGTGGCAATGAAGACCTCGTGGCGCCGCCCGGCGATGGCCTTGCCGATCAGCAACTCATTGGTGTGCGGCCCATAGACATCAGAGGTATCAAGAAAGTTCAGGCCGCAGTCGAGCGCGTGGTGCAGGGTGGCGATGGATTCGGTATCGTCGCGCTTGCCGCGAAAAGCAAAAGGAAAAGCAAAAGGGTCAGGTCTTGTATTGCAACATTCATCCTTGTAATATCACCCCATGTCAAGACCCCTGCGCATTGAAGTCACCGGCGGCCTGTACGGAACGCAAAAGGGTCAGGTCTTGTATTGCAACATTCATCCTTGTAATATCACCCCATGTCAAGACCCCTGCGCATTGAAGTCACCGGCGGCCTGTACCACGTCACCTCACGGGTGACCGGCGCGAGAGTAAAAATATTGCAATGCAAGACCTGACCCTAAAAGCGCTAACTAAAAGCGCTAAAAGCGCTTGAACAACCGCACGACTTGCTTGCGCCGCTCGTGAAGTTGCTCCAGGGTTTGGTTTCTTGCGCTTTCTTTTTCCATGCAATTTCGATCATGAAATTCATGGAAAGTTCAAACTTATTTGGGCCGAATCAATAGTCGGCGCTGAAGCTCACCACGTCAACCACAGCACGACGTGCTTTACGAGGCCAGTTACCGGGCGCGGCACGGCCGACGGCGATCAACATGACAGGTATTTCATCCGACGCGAGCTTGCACTCGGCGCTGACGGCTGCGGGGTCATAACCAATCATGGCACCCGACACCAGGCCTTTGCCGTTTGCGGCGTACATCAACGTCATGGCAGCCATGGATGCGGAGCGAATGGCCTCATCACGCTGGAGCTGATCTTTGCCGTCATATGTGCCGTTGGCCATGCCAATCCAGCCATCAAAGGCAGCCTGGTCGATGTAGCCAGCGTCGAGCATGGGCTTGATCAGCACGGGCAGGTCTTTATGGCCACCGACTTTGCCGACGACCACAAAAGTGACCGCCGCGTCGCCCACCTTTGCCTGGTTGTAGGCAGCAGCCTTGAGGCGGGCCTTGGCTGCGGGGGTATTGACCGCCACCAATCGCCAGTTTTGCTGATTGAAGGAGGTAGGAGTTTCGTTGGCCAGTTCCGCCAGTTCTGTGATCTCCGACTGGGTCATCACGTGGGTGGGGTCAAAGTTGTTGGCAGAGGTGCGGCCATTGATGGCACTGAAAACGTCGATCATGAAAAGTCCTAAAAAAATGAAACAGGCCAAAGCAACGCAGCTTTAGGCGACAAGCGCCCCATGTGATGGGGCGCAGGGAAAATTTGGCACAGCCGATGTCGTCAAGCTGCAAAGCAGCGTTTAGAACTTGATGAAGTTGATCGCAGCCAACGGGCCAAACGGGAGTTGTGCCAGTGGGCCACCGACATCCAGCGTCCCCAGGTCGACGGCAAAGTAACCCGCTGCTTCAAGCAGCTTGCGGACATCGGCTTTCGCCGCTGCGTCATCACCCGAATAGAACTGGACCCGCGTGCCGCCAGAAGCTTCCGTCTGAGCCAGCACATTCACATCCAGATGGTTGAGGGCTTTCACCACCCGGGCACCAGGCACCATCTCGCTGAACACCGCACTGGAGTGCTTGCCACCCAGATCAATCGCCTTGATGCCCCAGTCCGCCAAAGGATTGGTCGGGTCTTTGGGTGCATTGGGATCAAGAAATTCGACGGGGTTGGTGCCGTCAATGACGATGCGGCCGTTCCAGGCGGGCATGCCTGAGAGCAGCTCAGGCAGAGACTCCCAGCGCACAGCCACCAGCACGATGTCCGCGATTGCAGCTTCTGCCACGGTGCCGGCCTTGATGGATGGCCCCACTTCCGCAATCAACGCGGCCAGTGAGGCTGGCCCGCGACTGTTCGAAATTGTTGCTGAAATGCCCTTCTTGGCAAGTACACGTGCCACATTGGCACCCAAGCCGCCTGAACCGATGATTCCAATACTCATAACTAACTCCTGTTTGATAAAAGAGGCTTCAAATTTGCGAACCATCAGCGCCTCAAAAAAGCTGGTGGTAAGTGTGTTGTTCGACGGGGTGAACTTTAGGTGCTCTGATCATTCAGCGGTAGTTGCAGCTAGATAGAATCTGTTTCAATTTATATTTGAAACAGAGTCATGGAAACTTTCGCCAATCTGGAGTCTTTTGTTCGAAGTGCAGAAAGCGGAAGCTTCTCTTCGGCGGCACGTCGGCTGGCACTGACGCCTGCGGCGGTCAGCCGCAACGTGGCGCAACTGGAGCGCAACCTCGGGGTTCGGCTGTTCCAGCGCAGCACACGCGGCCTGACCCTGAGTGAAGCAGGTGAGCATTTTTTGCAATCCGTGCGTGGCGGGCTCAATAGCATTCAGGACGCGATTGCCGACATCATGGTCAATGCGGGGCAACCCGCCGGGGTGCTCAAACTGACTGCACCACCAGGCTTTGGGATGGAGTTCTTGTTGCCATTGATGCCGGCCTTTCTGGAGCGCTATCCGGCAGTGATGCCAGACTGGACATTTGACAACCGTCCGGTGGACCTGATTGCCGAAGGTTTCGATGCAGCGGTCGGTGGTGGCTTCGAATTGCAGCCGGGCATGGTGGCGCGCGAGCTGGGGCGAATACAACTGGTTGCTGTGGCATCCCCGGCTTTCATGCGCGGAAAACGGCGCCCTAAAGATCCAAGCGGACTTGCAGAATTCGCCGGTGTGGTCATGCGCTCCCCCCTGAATGGCCGCGCACGCACACGGATCATGCGCAACAGTGCTGGCACGGAGATGGAAGCCGAACAAAAGACCGCAATTTTTATCAACGACCCGGATGCGCAGTGCCGCGCAACCTTGCTGGGCCTGGGGGTCGGCTTGGTGGCCGTGCCATATGCTGCACCCCATTTGGCCAGTGGCACATTGGAGCGGCTGTTGCCCGAATGGCATGTCGATCTGGGGCCGATCTCGCTCTACTTCACCAGCCAGAAACTGCTGCCAGCCAAAACGCGTGCTTTCATTGATTTCGCCATCAGTGCGTTCGGCGAACAGAAGCTGGCCCATGTGCTTTCTGCCAAGTCATTGGCAAGAGGCAGAGCAGTTTGACGCTTTCGCATCTCACCCTCCCAAGCTGGTCTTTTTTATAAAGTTGCACTTTCAATTTGAACTCACAAATCAACTGGGGTCGCATCAGGCTTGTTTTGCAAACTCAGCCAGGATTACAGCGGCCAATCACTGCAGGCTTTGCCCTGATTGCCACCCAAAAACCTGCAATTGGAAGATTTGCTTTTCAAATTGCAGGCTTTCAAATGACCCCGTAGGGTCTCCATCAGAGGGGGTGCGTGCGGCTCATCTAGCCAGTCATGGGCGACAATTCTCCCATGACTGAATCCATCCTCTCTGTCCAACACCTGGTCAAACGTTATGGTGAGGCCCATCAAGCACAAGTAGCTATAAATAAAATAGCAATTTGTAGTTGAAAGCGTTGAACCATCAAGTACCGCAAAAGCTCAACTCTCCACCACCATGTCTCCCCGCAACCCGGCCTGCAGCACCACCGCTTGCCACTTCTCGCTTTCTGCCATCAGCAGGTCGTGCAACTCACCGGGGGATGAGGTTTGCACGCGGGCCCCGTCGGCCTCCATGCGGGCGACGATCTCGGGGTCTTGCAGCACGGTGTTCAGCGCGGTGTTGAGTTGACGCACCACGGCGGCCGGGGTTTTGGCCGGGGCAAACAGGGCGTACCACTGGGTCAGTTCGACCCTCGGCACACCGGCTTGCAGCAGTGTGGGCAGCTCGGGCAGCGCCGGCAGGCGACTGGCCCCGGCCACGGCCAGCGCCCTGAGCTTGCCGCTACGCAGATAGGGCTGTGCGGTGAACAGGCTGGGGAACATCACCTGCACCAGACCGCTGGCGACATCGGCAATGGCCGGGGCCGCACCAGAAAAGTCCACGCGCTGCAACTGCGTGCCGGTTTGCAGCTTGAACAGTTCGGCGGCAAAGTGGGGCACTGTGCCCTCACCGGCTGAGGCATAACTCAGGCGGCTGGTAGAGCCGCGCAGCAGGCGCACCAGGTCTTCCACCGAATGCACCGGCAGCTCAGCGGGCACCACCAGCAGGGTGGGTGAGTAGCCAATCAGCCCAATCGGCGCAAAGTCGGCCACCGGGTCGTAGCGCAGTTTTTGCAGCGCCGGGTTGATGCCGTGGGTGGCGATGTAGCCAAACAGCAGGGTGTGGCCGTCAGCCCGCGCAGCGGCCACGTACTCGCTGGCGATGGTACCGTTGGCCCCGGCCCGGTTGTCCACCACCACCGACTGGCCGAGCAAGGGGCCGAGTTTGCGCGTCAACGTGCGGGCCATGGTGTCGTTGCCGCCGCCACTGCTGGTGGGCACGATGATGTGTACTTCTTTTTGCGGGAACTGACGGCGGCCCTGCGCGGTAGCGGCCTCGGGCACGTCGATGGCGGTCGGAGGGAACACGTAGCCCGGCAGGTGCAGCACCCCTTGCATGATCTTGCGCACGGTGCGCACCAGCGCGGCGCTTTGCACGCTGGCCTGTGCGCCTTCTCCCTGTAGCGTGACCTCCACGTCAATCTGACCCGCCGGGTGCAACACCACCAGCGCGTGCCGACCCGCCGCCATGGCCTGACCGCTGGCCACCGTGCCAGGCAAGGCAAAGGCGGTGGCTACCCCAATGGCCCCGGTCACGGCGTGGGAGGCATGGCATTTGTGCGGTGTGAAGTAGCGCGAGCTGATGCTGTGGGCGCTGTCGCCGGCGCTCACCAGCACCGGCTTGGGTACCACGCTGCTCGACACGTCACCTAAACCCATGCGTTGACCCGCCTGCAAACGCAAAGATTCGATGCGTGCCAATAGCGCGGTGTTGGCATCGAGCTCGGCTGGGCGCTCGCGCCCACTCAGACCCAGGTCAGCGGCGCGCAAGATCATCAAGGGCATGGCGGCATCAATGCAGGTCAGCTCCAGCCCGTCGATCACGTCAATACGTTGGCCGGTGGGAAACAACTGGCCGGTGACAGCGCCCCAGGCATCCAGAAAGTTCAGCAGCACCGGGGCGGCGGTGCCTGCCACACCGTCAATGCGGGCATCCCCGTCATAGGTGACCTGGCCGCCAGGGGTGCAGACGGTGATGTCGATGCGTGAACCGGTGTTGACATTGAACACGCGGGCGGTGGTGCGGCCATCTTGCGCCGGGATCAAGCCCTGATCCAGGGCAAACGGCACCACGCCCGAGAGCATGTTGCCGCAGTTGGGCCGCGTGTCCACCGACTGGTGGCCAACACCGACCTGGGCAAACAGGTAGTCCAGATCGCAGTCGGGCTGGGTCGATTTGGAGACGATGGCCACCTTGCTGTTGAGGGTGCTGCCGCCGCCCAGGCCGTCAAGCTGTAGCGGGTCAGATGCACCGATGGCACCAATCAGCGCCTGGTTGCGTGCCTCATCACCGTCGGGCAGCCAGTCACGCAAGAAGAACGGGCCACGCGAGGTGCCGGCGCGCATCAGTACGCAGGGTATGGACAGGGTCATCTCAGTCGTCCCCCAGCGCCAAAGTACTTGGCTGGCGCTTTTCGACTGCATAGCGCAGCAATGCCGCGCTGCGGAAAATGCCGTGGGCAAACTTGCCATACGGCAGGGTGGCAAACAGGGCCATCACCACACCCAGGTGCAGCGCCAGCAGCAGGGCCAGCGCCGGTGTGCCACGTGCCAGCCACAGCAGCAGACCGCTGGCGCTGGTCAGAAACAGCAGCGCGATAAAGCCGTAGTCCATCGGCTTTTGGGCGGCGTCACCGTGCAGGGGATGGCGTGTCAGCTTGAGCCTGAACAGCCCGGCCGTGCCCAGCAGCAGGCTGATACCCCCGGCCACCCCCAACAGCTTGGGCAGGCTGGGCAGGTCATACGGAGCGTGCCAACCCAAGGCATAGTGATACACCGTGGCCACGCTGGTGGCAGCAAAACACAGCATGAAGCCGTAAAACGTCAGGTGGTGGGCACGTCGGCGTGACAAGGTGTAGGCATCGTCTTCGTTGTGGCAACCCTCGCCGTGGCCGCCGTCCAGGTACTTGAGTGCAAGGACATTGCGCGTGGCTTGCAGCGCATCGTCGCCTGTGATGGTTTGGCCGCTGGTGGCGGGTGACACATCGCGCAGAAAGCGCGTAACGCCAACGCCCAGCGCCACCACCGCCCACAAAAAAACCGGTGCAAACAGCGCTGCCAGCAGGTTGTGCGGAAACAGTTTGGAAAAGTCATCCGCCGATGCCCCGCCCCACAGGCTGCCGTTCAAGGCCAGCGCCAGCAGCAAAAACAGCGCCAGTGATGCCGCCAGGGCCAATGACAGGGTCAAGCCGTTGCGCTGGTAGAGCTTGCCCAAAGCAGCCGGCCAGGCGTAGGCCACATAGGTTTCGCCACGCACTTGCGCCATGGCCTGCGGCACGTTCACCGCAAAGGCGTGAGGCGGTGCGTACTGGCAGGCGTGCAGGCAGGCCCCGCAGTTGTGGCACAGGTTGGCCAGGTAGTGCACATCGGCGGCGCCAAATTCCAGCCGCCGTGTCATGGCCGGGAACACGGCGCAAAAGCCTTCACAGTAGCGGCAGGCGTTGCAGATCTGCATTTGCCGCGCGACTTCCGTCACGGCGGGTGAGGCCGGATCGTGACCCGCGGCGAGTTGCCGGGCATCGTGGATCAGGCTTTCAAGCAGTTGCATGACTTGCTCCTGACTGAATAGCTGCTTGCGCAGACTGCACACCGGCTATACGGCCAAAAGCCGTGCCAATCGACATGCCGACCCCGGCGGTGTAACCCTTGCCCAGCACATTGCCAGCCATCATTTCGCCTGCCACAAACAGGTTGTCGCTGGGCACATCGCCGAAGCGCACCGCAGCTGTTTCATCGGTCTTCAGACCCAGGTAGGTGAAGGTCACGCCGGGGCGCAGTGCGTAGGCGTAAAAGGGTGCCGTGTCAATCGGCCTGGCCCAATGGGTTTTGGCGGGTGTGATGCCTTGGGTGTGGCAGTTGTCGAGCGCGGTGTGGTCAAAGTTGCCGGCCTGGCAGGCGTTGTTGTAGTCGTTGAGCGTTTGCATGAAGGGGTTGCGGTCCAGACCAAGTTGGTCGGCCAGCTCTAGCAGGGTGTTGGCCTTGACCCCCGGGAACACCGGTGGCATGAAGCGGCCAATGGCTTTGGCATCAATGATCGAATAGGCGGTTTGCCCCGGTTGCTGGGCCACCAGGCGGCCCCAGATGGCGTAGCGCTTGGGCCAGAAGTCTTCGCCTTCGTCGTAAAAGCGCTGGGCATCGCGGTTCACCACCACGCCCAGCGAGACGCAGTCAATGCGGGTGCAGATGCCACCGTCGTACAGCGGCGCACGCGCATCAATCGCCACCATGTGGGCCTGCGTCGGGTCGCCAATGGCATCGGCACCGTGGTCATTGAGCAGGTGGCGCAGCAACACGCCCTGGTTGAACTTTGTGCCACGAATCAGGAAGTTGTCTGAGGGGGTTTCACCGCGCTCGTTGCTGCCCCAGGCCTCGCGCAGCCAGTCGCGGTTGGACTCGAAACCGCCGGCGGCCAGCACACAGGCGCGCGCGGTGATGCGCTCGCTGTCGGTGCTGCCGTCCGGTCGCTGCACCTGCACATGGGCGGCAACAAAGTGGCCGTTGTTGATCTCCAGCCGGTTCACTGGCGCGTTGTAGCGCACCTGCACGCCCAATTTCTCCGCACTGCGAAAGTAGGCGTTGACCAGGGCCTTGCCGCCGCCCATGAAAAAGGCGTTGGTGCGGGCCGTGTGCAAGGCCCCGGAGAGTGAGGGCTGAAAGTGCACGCCGTGGCTGCGCATCCAGGCTCGGCAGGTGCTGGAGTCGCGGATCACGCGCCGCGCCAACGGCTCATTGGTCAGGCCACCGGTGACTTTGAGCAGGTCTTGCCAATACTCTTCTTCGGTGTAGGCATCGACCAGCACGTCTTGCGGCGCGTCGTGCATACAACGCAGGTTGCGGGTGTGGGCCGAGTTGCCGCCGCGCCACTCGCGTGGGGCGGCTTCCAGCAGCAGCACGCTGGCACCGGCCTCACGGGCCATCAGGGCGGCGCACAGGGCGGCATTGCCGCCACCAATCACCAGTACATCAACAACCGCTTGTGGGTCAGAGGTGGACATGGTGCGTCAAACTCCCCGGCGCGCTGCCAGCACCCGATCCACCATCACACCGGCCTGACCCAGGTTATTCACCGGGTCACACATGGCTTCGAGCTGGGCGCGTGTTACATGTTGGTTGATCTCGGGGTGCGCTTGCAGAATATCGATCAGCGGCCGGTTTTCTTTCAAAGCCTGGCGGCACAGGTCGTACACCAGATCGTGCGCATATTCGCGGCCGATATAGGGGCCCAGGCCCATCATCACCGCCTCGGACATGACCAGGCCGTTGGTGATGTCCATGTTGGCACGCATGCGCACGGCATCCACCTCCAGGCCTTGCAGCACAAACTTGGTCTGTTTCAACGCGCCCGACATCAGGCAGAAAATTTCTGGCAGCGACACCCATTCAATTTCCCACGGGCCGGTGAAGCGCTCATGGTCGGCCACCATGGCATCCATCAAGGCCGCAGCGTGCTGGCGCGCTACCGACACATTGGCGTGGATGTACAGGCAAGAGATCGGGTTGCGCTTTTGCGGCATGGTGGACGACGAACCGCGCCCCGGCGCATACGGCTCAAACACCTCGCCCACTTCGGTCTGCATCAGCAGCTTCACGTCCATGGCGATCTTGCCCAGCGAGCCACCGACCAGTCCCAGGAAGGCACCCACTTCGGCAATGGTGTCGCGCACCGTGTGCCAGGAGATCAGCGGTTGTGCCAGACCCAGCTCTTGCATCAGTGCGGCCTGGGTTTCCATCGCCCCTTTTTCCAATGACGACAGCGTGCCTGAGGCCCCGCCAAACTCACCCATCAGCACGCGTGGTTTGAGTTGGGTGAGGCGTTCGCGGTGGCGCTCAATGCCTGCCAGAATGCTGGCCATCTTGTAGCCAAAAGTGATGGGTGTGGCCTGCTGCAGGTTGCTGCGGCCAATGATCGGGGTGTCTCGGTATTTTTGAGCCAGCGTGGCCAGTGCGTCTGAAATGTCGGCCAGATCCTGCTCGACCAGCGCCAGGCCTTCGCGCATTTGCAGCACGGCAGCCGTGTCGGTGATGTCTTGCGTGGTGGCGCCCCAGTGGCAGTATTCGCCCAGGCCGTCGCGGCAGTTGGCGTTGATCTGGTTGACCACGGCGATGATCGGGTAGCCAATCTGCTCGGTCTTGGCCTTGAGCTGGTCCCAGTCGATCATCGACAGCTCGCAGTGCTGGACGATCTCGTCGGCGGCTTCCTGGGGGATGATGCCGAGCTCGCCCTGCACCTTGGCCAGAGCGCGTTCGATGTCGAGGTATTTGGCGGTGCGGTTTTCGTCCGACCAGACCTGGCGCATACGTGCGTCGCTGAACATGTCGCCAAAAATCCGGGAGTCAATGAGGGTGGAGGCCATGGGGTTTCCCTTGTCTGTCAAAGTGAAAGAGATCGGCTGGAGAGAGCCAGAAGACGTTCGGCGCGTAACAGCACCGGCTTGTCGACCATCTTGCCGTCGACCTGGATGACACCGGCACCGCTGGACTGCTGCCATTGGGCGACGACGCGCTGCGCCCAGGCAAGGGTTGGCGCGTCGGGTGTGAAGGCCTCGCGCACCACGGCCACCTGGTTGGGGTGGATACACATCTTGGCGCCAAAGCCCAGGGCTCGGGCATGGGCCAGATCAGTTTGCAGCTGGCCAGCATCCAGTTCGGGCGTGACCCCGGCCACCGGGGGCGGCAGGTCGGCGGCGCGTGAGGCCATGGCAATCGTCAGGGCGGCAGCATCCAGCGCAAAGCCGGGGCCGGGCAGGTCCAGATCGAGCAGGTAGTCCAGTGAACCAAAGGCCAGCCGTTCAACCTGACAAGCCTGAGCGATGGCGTTGGCGGCCAGCACGCCGCGCACGGTTTCGATCAGCGGCAGCACACTGGAGTCTGCTGGCATGTGGGTCAAGACCTGTGCCACTTGCTCTGGTGATTCACATTTTGAGAGCATGCTGCGCTTGATACATGTGCGCTGCAGCCATAAAACATCATCAGCATGGCTGGGGCTGGTGACATCGTTGATGCGAACCAGCAGCCGCTCCGCATCCTTTGCCGCCAGGCTGGCCATCCAGTCTGCAATGGCGGTACGCGCTTTAGCCTTGTCGGCCAGGGCGACGGCATCTTCCAGGTCCAGAATGACCCGATCCGCGCCGCTGGTCAGGGCCTTGGCAAAACGCTCGGGCCGGTTGCCTGGCACAAACAGGTAGGTGAGGGGAGTCACACAGCGCCTTGGGCACGCAGTGCGGCGACTTGCTCTTTGCTGTAACCCAGCGTGGCCAGGATGCCATCGGTGTGCTGGCCCAGGGCGGGCACCGCCTCCATACGCGGTGCGCCTTGAGTCCAGGAACCCGGCGGCAGCAGGGCGGGCACCGGGCCGACCGAGGTGTCCACCGAGGTCCAGCGCTGGCGCGCCTGAAGCTGCGGGTGCGCCCAGACCTCGGCCATGGTGTTGACCTGGGCGTTGGCGATTTGCGCGGCCTCCAGGCGTTGCACCACTTGCGCGGCGCTCAGGCTGGAAAAGGCTTGCACGATCAGTTCATACAGCGTGGCGCGCTGGGCCACGCGCTTGGGGTTGCTGGCAAAACGCTGGTCGGTGGCCAACTCGGGCTGCTGCAACACCTGTTCACAAAAAGCCTTCCATTCACGCTCGTTTTGCAAACCCAGCATCACGGTTTTGCCGTCACCCGCCGGGAACGGGCCGTAGGGGTAAATGGTGGCGTGGCTGGCTCCGGTGCGCTTGGGCGGTGGGGCACCGTCCAGGCTGTAGTACAGCGGGTAGCCCATCCACTCGGTCAGGGCTTCGAGCATCGAGATGTCGATGTGCTGGCCTTGGCCGGTCTGCTGGCGGTGCATCAGCGCGGCCAGGATGTTGGTGTAGGCGTACATGCCCGCCGCGATGTCGGCAATCGATGGCCCGGCCTTGGAGGGCGTATCTTCGGTGCCGGTGACCGACACAAAACCGGCCTCGCTCTGGATCAGCAGGTCATAGGCTTTTTTGTCGCGGTAGGGGCCGTTGTCGCCATAGCCGGAAATGTCGCAGACGATGATGCCAGGTTTGGCCGCGCTCAGGGCTTCATACGACAGGCCCAGGCGGGCGGCAGCCCCGGGGGCCAGGTTTTGCACCACCACGTCGGCTTCTTCGTCGATGATACGTTTGAGGATTTTTTGCGCCTCGGGGTGTTTCACGTCGAGCGTCAGGCTTTCCTTGCTGCGGTTGGTCCAGACAAAGTGCGAGGCCAGCCCGTGCACCCGGTTGTCGTAACCCCGGGCGAAGTCACCCACGCCAGGGCGCTCGATCTTGATGACACGCGCCCCCAGGTCGGCCAGTTGACGGGTGGCAAACGGCGCTGCAATGGCGTGCTCCAGGGTGACGACAGTAATGTTTTTGAGAGGTTGCATACTGACTGCTCAAGCAAGAATCGCCGTGGCATCCATGGTTAGCCAACCTTCATGGTCCTTGGCCCACAGATGAATGGTTTTGCCGTCAGCCGATGGCTCGCCGCAGACATAGAAGGGGTGGATGTCAAACACCGGACGCACGGCGCGGAACTCGTAGCTGAGAACCTGCGCTTCGGGCATCTGGTGGCGCAGCAAGTCCAGCAGCAGTGTGGCCACCATCGGGCCGTGCACGATCAGGCCGGGGTAGCCCTCGACCTCGGTCACGTATTTGCGGTCGTAGTGGATGCGGTGGCCGTTGAAGGTGAGTGCCGAGTAGCGAAACAGCAGCACGTCGTCAGGCACCCACTGCTTTTCCCAAGTAGCGGCTGTCGGTGCGGCTTTGGGTGGCGGAGCCACATCATCCGGTTGGGCGGCTTCGCGATAAACGATGTCGTGGAACTCGGTCAGTGCGATCTCGGTCTCACCTTCGCGGCGGATCTCGTGGCGCACCTTGACAAACACCAGCTTGCCAGTGCGACCATTCTTTTCGGTCACGTCCGCGATGGTGGACGTGCGCTGCAGCGCGTCACCAATGCGCAAAGGCTGGTGAAAAGTGAACTGGCTGCCCGCCCACATGCGCCGGGGCAGTGGCACCGGGGGCAGGAAGCCACCGCGCTTGGCGTGGCCGTCCGCACCAATTTCAGATTGGCGGTACAGCGGCAAGAAGTACAGCCAGTGCCACAGCGGCGGCAGCGCTGTGCCGGCTGGTGGACGGGTGGCTTCACGGTCAAAGGTGGCAGACAGCGCAGCGTAGGGTGTGGGGGTGGCGGTGTCGCAAACGGTCTCGGCGCGGCCAATCCAGTCGGTCAGATTCATAGGGCGATCCTCTATCAAAAAGAGATCTGCGGGTGCATGTTGGAGAAGGGCTTGAACACGGTATGTCTTACAACATTCCAAGCATTCTGGGTAACCAAAGGGTGAGCGCGGGCCAGTAGGTGATCAGCACCAAAAAAACCAGCATGGTGAGCAGCCAGGGCCAAACCGCCACCGTCAGTTCGGTGATACCCATCTTGGTAATGCCCGATGCCACATACAGGTTCAGGCCCACTGGCGGGTGGCACATGCCGATCTCCATGTTGACCGTCATGATGATGCCGAAGTGGATCGGGTCAATGCCTAGTTTGATCGCAATCGGGAACAGGATCGGAGCCAGGATCAGGATGATGGAGGAAGGCTCCATGAAATTGCCTGCTGCCAGCAGCAGCACGTTGGCAATCAGCAGAAAGGTAATCATCCCCAGGCCCTGTGACAGCATCCAGCCGGCCATCTGCTCGGGCACGTGCTGGTACGACATCAAGAACGAAAACAGTGCTGCGTTGGTGATGATGTAGAGCAGCATGGCGCTCATGTTGGCCGATGAAATCAGCACCTGGGTCACGTTTTTTAATGGCATGTCTTTGTAGACAAACACCGCCACCACAAAAGCGTAAACCGCCGCCACCGCTGCCGCCTCGGTGGGGGTGAAGATGCCAGAGTAAATGCCGCCCATGACGATGAACACCAGCAGTACACCCCAGAACGCTTCACGCAGGGCTTTGCCACGTTCGGCCCAACTGGCCTTGCGCTGGCGCGGGTAATTGTTCTTGCGCGCGATGTACCAGGTCGTAATCCCGAGCAGTGTCGCAAGCAATAGGCCAGGGACAACACCGGCCATAAACAGTGCGCCAATCGACGAGTTGGTCGACACCGCATAAATGATCATGGCAATCGACGGCGGGATCAGAATGCCCAACCCACCCGACGTGGTGATGACACCGGCACCGAACTTCATTGGGTAACCTGCCTTGACCATGGCGGGCAGCAGAATTGAGCCAATCGCCACGACAGTGGCGGGCGACGAGCCTGAGATAGCCGCAAACAGGGCACAAGCCACCACACCCGACAAACCCAGCCCACCGTAAAAGTGGCCCACCATGGCGGTGGCAAAGCGGATCATGCGCCGGGCTACACCACCGTGCGTCAGAAAGTTACCCGCCAGGATGAAGAACGGGATCGCCATGATTTCGAACTTCTCGATACCGGTGAACAGCTTGAGTGCCACCGACTCAATCGGTACCTGGGTAAAGAGATACAGGAAGGATAGAACGGTCAGACCCAGCGAGATCGAGATCGGCATGCCCGTGAGCATGAGCACGATCAACAGAGACAGGATGACGGCGGTGCTCATGACTTGCGGCTCCCGGTGGTGCTTGCAGGGTTGACGAGCGGTGCATCATGCGGGTGGAACTCATCTTCCTCTTCCAGACCATCGACATGACCGTGGTCGTGGTGTGGCAACTCACCCGTGCGCGCAAACGTTACAGCCACCTGTAAAAACCGGAAACACATCAGGGCCGAGCCCAGTGGCACGGCCGAATACACAACCCACGTCTGTACCTCCATATCCGGCGTGGTGGGGCCGGGAAACATGCCCTCAGACACCTGGTCGATGGCGTTCAGAAAAGCATAGTGGGCCCCGTTTTCCCAGACAAAGCGGGCCCCCAAGACCATGATGACAAAGGTGAAGAAGGCACCAGCCAGCAAGCCAAACAGCACAAAATAGCGCCGTTTTTGGTCGCTCAGGCGGTTGATCAGCACATCCACGCCGACGTGAATGCCGGTGCGCACCCCATACGCCGCACCAAACTTGGCCATCCAGACAAACATGATGATGCACAGCTCCTGGGCCCATGACATGTCAAGGTGCAACGCCCAATCCTGAATCACCGGAATATTCCACGAGGCCAGAAAGCGATGCACCACGGCGGTAAAGATCACCAAGGTGGCCCCCGCAATGAGAAACGCAATGAGCGCTTCTTCGAGTCGGTCAAGAAATTTCATGGAGATTCTCCAGAGAAGTGTGGGCTGCGGTCCTCCCGAACCGCACTGCAGACAGGCGGCATCAGGTGGTTAGGATTGAGGGGGCTTTAGTTACCCGAGGCAGCGCGCACTGAGTCGATAAAGGACTTGCCGCCCACGCGATCGGCCATCTCGAACTGGACCGGGGTCAGTGCCTTGACCCAGGCGTCTTTCTCGGCAGTTGTAGGCGCATATACCGTGGATTTGCCCGATGCCTTGATGGCAGCCAATGCGGCTGCTTCATCTTTTTCAGCCACACTGTCATTGAACGCGGTGGCATCTTTGACGGCGCCTTCAAGCGTACTGCGGATGGTTGGCGGCAAGCCGTCCCAGAACTTCTTGTTGGCAACCACCACATAGTTGCTGATGGTGTGGTAGCTCAGGGTGACGTGTTTTTGCACCTCGTACTGCTTTTGCGTGTACAGGTTGGACAGGGGGCCTTCGGTACCGTCAACCACACCGGTTTGCAGCGCTTGGTAGACCTCGGAGAAGGCCATGCTCTGAGGCTGCGCACCGGCGGCCTTCATGATGGCGGAGTTGACCTTGGAGGAGTTGATACGCATCTTCAGTCCCTTCATGTCCGCCGGGGTGTGGATCGGCTTGTTGGCGCTCATGACACGGAATCCGTTGTCCCAGTACGCCAGACCAGTAACACCACGCGACTCCAATTTCGTCAACAGTGCCGAGCCACCCGGCCCACGTGCAAAGCGGTGTACCGCATCAATGTCCTTGAAGATATAAGGCAGATCAAATACCTCAAACTCTTTCACACCGAGTGGGCCAAACTTGCCTGGTACCGGGGCCAGCATTTGCACCGTGCCCAATTGGAGCGCTTCAAGCTCTTCCTTGTCCTTGAACAGAGTGCTGTTGGCAAACACCTCCACCTTGACCGCACCTTTGGTCCGTTCCTCAACGATTTTCTTGAAGTATTCGGCAGCCTGGCCTTTCGGGGTATCAGCGGCAGCCACATGCGAAAACTTGATCACGATGGGAGTTTGCGCGAACGCAGTCGCTGGTAAACAAAAAGCGGTCATGGCGACCAGGCCTGTCAGTGTGGTGATCGCCCGGTTTGCGGCGCGGCGGTTGATGTTGAAAGTCATGTTTGTCTCCTGGATTTTTGGGGGATGAAAATATTCGGTGAAATGATGATTTGCGACTGTCAGAAATTGTGTCGCACACCCAGCGACGCGCCAGTGGCGCTTTGTGGCAGTGCCGCAGCCACAAAACCGGATTGCCAATTGGTGTGATCGAGCTCGGCATAGAGCTTGGTGCGCTTTGAAAGCTTGTACTCAAGGAAAGCCACGGTACGGTGGTAGCCATCGTCCGCTTTTGCCGTGCGCTCGCGGTTGACACGGTAATGAGCAAGGATCAGGTCCATGCTGGCGGTCAATGGCATGGTGCCGCCCAGGCCCAATGTTGTGTGGCTGGTTTTGCTGGTGCTCGACACTTCGGCTTCATTGCTGCCGTAAGTCAAGGACAGTTTGTTGTTGCCCAACTTGCCGCTGATGCCGCCGACATACGCCTTGAGCTGCAGACCTGTGGCGCTTTTGAATTCGGCATAACCCAGGGTTGCCGCAACCTTGTCGGTCTGGTAGGTTAAGCCCAGCCCTGAAGAAGACAGGGCTGACGAGTTGCCTGACTGCTCACCAAAAGCATGCATGGCGCGCACGGTCAGGTCGCTGAACTTGCCAGCATACTTGACCGAGTTATCTTGGCGATACGCGCCCTTGGTATCTCCGGCAGGCCCAAATTCGATGCCCAGCCCGGGGGCACTCAAGGCGGCAATGCCCACATTGGGATTGAAACCTGCAAAGCGCACACCCAGGGGGTCAACAGGGCTCAGGGAATCCGCCAGTACGGTGGTCTGGCGGCCCATCGTGACCGTTCCCCAGTTTGTTTTCAGGCCCATATAGGATGCCCGATCAAAAAATTTGGTGGCATTGGTCTGCGCGCCGGTATCGATGTTGATGCCTGATTCCAGATTGAAGATGGCCGCCATGCCGCCGCCAAGGTCTTCACTGCCGCGAAATCCAAAACGGCTGGTGTTGTTCACTCCGCTGCTGACCGCAGTGGCCGAACCGGCTGCAGCGGCATTGCTGGCGCTGAGGCCATCCACATAACGAACGCTTGCATCCGCAATGCCGTAAATAGTGACCGTGCTCTGCGCGTTGGCAGCGCAGGCGCTGGCAAGCAAAGCCAGTGAGGTGAAGAACTTCTTGGTGTGGTGGTCGTGATTCATC
>JAQTSL010000262.1 GCA_028711355.1 Rhodoferax sp. | reverse complement strand
CAGCGTGGCGGCGTTGGTTTCGCGCTGCTCCTGGCCACAGTCAAGGGCCTCACGGATACCCGCAAAATATTTGACAGTGACGTTCATGCCAGCAACTCCGAAAAAGCCAAAAAACGCACCGTATCACCGGGGGTAATAGTCTGACCCGACGGGTTGTCCACCAAACCGTCGCCCCAGACAGCGGAGGTCAACACGCCAGCACTTTGATTGGGAAACAGCGCCAGCGAGCCGTTCGGGTTGCGCTTGACACGCAAAAACTCTCGGCGTTTATCGGCTCTGGCCCATGTGAAATCTGCGCTGGCAGCTACACATCGCATAGCAACGTCGGGCACGCCTTGCAGCGTCAGCAAAAACGGCCGCACCAGCACCAAAAAGGTAACAAAGCTAGATACCGGGTTGCCCGGCAAGCCCATAAAATGCGCGCCCTGCCCGGCGCCGGCAGCCCCACCCACCCCGACCCAGCCATAGGCAAACGGCTTGCCGGGTTTGATGGCAATCTGCCACAAATCCAGGTGTCCCAGGCTTTGTACGGCGGGTTTGATGTGGTCTTCTTCGCCCACCGACACGCCGCCGCTGGTCAGGATCAGGTCGTGGCTGGCGGCGGCACCGCTTAACGCCGCGATGGTGGCGGCACGGTTGTCGGGCACGATACCGAGGTCGCTCACTTGGCAGCCCAGACGGGTGAGCAGCGCTTTCAAAAAGAAGCGGTTGGAGTTGTAGATGGCACCCGGCGGCATCTGCTCTGGGGCGACGGCGCCGGGCATCACCAGCTCGTCACCGGTGGAAAACAGCGCTACCCGGGGACGCCGTACCACGGTCAAAACGTTCATGCCAATACTGGCCGCTAGCCCAAGCGCAGCAGGCGTAAGGCGCTGTCCTTTTGAGAGCACTGTGGCGCCGCGTGCAACGTCTTCGCCAGCGTGGCGAATCCATTGGCCGGGCTTGGGCGCAGCCTTGATGCGCACGCTGGCATCGTCTTGCACGTCGCAATCTTCCTGCATCACCACCGCATCGGCACCCGCCGGAATGGGCGCACCAGTGAAGATGCGCGCCACGCTGCCAGCGGCCAGCGGCCAGCCCGACTGCCCGGCCGCAATGCGCTGCGACACCGGCAACCCCCCCCCGCTGGCCGCATCGCCGCAGCGCAGCGCGTAACCGTCCATCGAGCTGTTGTCCTGTGGCGGTACGTGCAGCGCACTGATCAGATCGGCTGCCAGCACCCGACCATCGGCGTCGAACGTGGCAACCTGCTCGGTCTGGTTGAGCGGCTGCGCGTGCGCCAGCAGCTCAGCCAAAGCGTCATCAAGCGCACGCAAGGGCTTGAAGGGTTTGGCGGAAGGGACAGCTTGTGGCATGGCAAGAATCTACAGGTAGTTTTCAGCGTCGTAGTCAAAGCGTGTGCCCTGCGCCAGCAGCCAGGTGACCACTGACTCTGGGACATTCAGGTCCAGCACTGGCAAGCCGGTAGGCGTGGGCAGTTGATCGGGTGAATCGGTGGCCACCGCGCAAATGAAGTCATCGTCCGGGTAGCGCGCAGGTTTGTCGTACTGCGCCCGCCAGACTTCAATTTTGAGCAGGTCCGAATCCTTGAAGCCCTCCACCAACACCCAGTCCACACCATCGTATAGCTCGGCTAGCAACTGGTGCACGGTGGGGCGACGCGCCACTTCAAACTCGCGCATCAAGGCCAGCCGCAAATCAGAGGCCACCACCACCTCAAAGGCTCCGGCCGCGCGGTGCCGAAAGGTGTCTTTGCCGGCGTGGTCGATGTCAAAGTTGTGGTGTGCGTGCTTGACCACCGACACGCGCAGGCCGTGCGCTTTGAGCGCGGGGATCAAACGCTCGACCAGCGTCGTTTTACCCGAACCGGAAAAACCGGCAAAGCCGACCACTTTCATGCCTAATTACTCTCTTTTATGTTACGCACAATGCGCGGCGATGAAGGCTTTGATGGCCCCGACATCGGCAGTCATATTGACCACGCGCTTAGGCAAGTCCTCGATGCCAACAAACTTGGCCGGACGATCCGGCTCGCGGCCGGTGGCCTGCACAATGGTGGCGGCAAACTTGATTGGCAAGGCGGTCTCCAGCACGATCATCGGCACGCCGTCTTTCTTGTGCTCACGCGCCACCTTGACCGCATCAGCGGTGTGCGTATCAATCATCATGGCGTGGCGCTCCCAGCAGTCCTTGATGGTGGCCAAGCGGTCGGCGTGGCTGCTCTTGCCGCTGACAAAGCCATATTTGCTGGCAGCTTGGCTGAAAGCCGGGTGCGCCTCCAGGTCAAAAAAACCGACGCGGCTCAAGGCATCGCCAAAGTAAGACTTGGTGCGCGCCGCGTCGCGCCCGAGCAGGTCAAACACAAAGCGCTCGAAGTTAGAGGCCTTGGAGATATCCATCGACGGGCTGGAGGTCTCAAAGGTGTCGGCACTGGCGCGCACCCGATAAACACCGGTTTTGAAAAATTCATCCAGTACGTCGTTCTCGTTGGTCGCCACCACCAGTCGCGCAATCGGCAGCCCCATACAGCGCGCCACATGGCCGGCGCAAATGTTGCCAAAGTTGCCGCTGGGTACAGCGAATGAAACCTTCGCAGGTGGACGATTCGCCGCTGGGCCGCCCCCAGGCGAATCAGCCCCCTCGGGGCTGAGGTCTGCGGCTCCGGGCCTGCCTGCGCAGGCCGGGACAGACCGAAGAGACGTTGCCTCTGGCTGAGTCATGTCCAGCGAACCACGCGCAGCGGGGAGCGTGGGGGACTGAGTTGCCTGGAAATAACCTGCAAAGTAATACACCACTTGCGCCAGCAGGCGCGCCCAGTTGATCGAGTTGACCGTGCCAATCTTGTACTGGCGCTTGAAGTCCAGGTCGTTGCTGACGGCCTTGACCAGGTCCTGGCAGTCGTCAAACACGCCGTCGATGGCGATGTTGAAGATGTTGTCGTCCATCAGGCTGAACATTTGCGCCTGCTGAAACGGGCTCATGCGCCCTTTCGGGCTGGTCATGAAGACGCGCACGCCTTTTTTGCCGCGCATCGCGTATTCAGCCGCGCTGCCGGTGTCGCCGCTGGTCGCGCCCAGGATATTGAGCTGTTCGCCACGACGTGCCAGTTCGTACTCAAACAAGTTGCCCAGCAACTGCATCGCCATGTCTTTGAACGCCAGCGTCGGGCCGTTCGACAAGGCCTCCAGCCAAATGCCGTCTTCCAGGTGGCGCAGCGGCACGATCTCGCCGGTGCCAAACACCTCGGCGGTGTAGGTTTTGGCGCACAGCGCGCGCAAATCGGCCGCCGGGATGTCGTCAATGTAGAGCGACAGCACTTCAAACGCCAGTTCGGCGTAGCCCTGGGCGTGATAAACGCTGCGCCAGCGCTCCAGCGTAGCATCGTCAATTTTGGGGTACGACGCTGGCAGATACAAACCACCGTCGGGCGCCAGGCCTTCAAGCAGAATGTCACAAAAGTGTTTGGGGCTGGTGTCGCCGCGGGTGGAGAGGTAAAGCATATCGGTGCGTCCGAAGGTTAAATAACGGATGTTGCGTCTTGCAACCAGGGGTTGCACGCAGCAATCCCGGTGTCCAGAAAATGTTTGGTGTTGCGCGTCACCAAGGTTAATCGATGGACGGTGGCCACCGCAGCGATGAGCAAATCCAAGTCTTCCTGCGGCCGACCAATGATGTCAACCGAGGCTTTCAAACGGCCAAAAGTTCGCCACACCGGTTCATCGGTTGCCAGGATGCGCTCAGCGAATTGGCCGTTTAAACCATCAAACCAAAGTTGCAAGCTGTTGCGCATACGCCCAACCGCCAGCCGTTCAATACCATACTGAATTTCACCCAGCGTGACCACACTTAAGCTGGCATCGGCGGCATGGGCAGTGAGCCAATCGAGCACCCGAGGCTCTGGTATTTTTTGCGTCAGCTCTGACACCACACAGGTATCCAACAACCACTGCATCGGCTAGCTTCCCAGAGCAATAGGGTGCTTGCGGCTGCGGCGCACCGGCAACTGAAAATCATCAGCACGAGGCATACCGAGCAAGTACTGGGTGAAACCATCGGCTTGAATCGCTGACTGCGCTGGTGCGATTGACGGGTCGGCAGCGGCGTTGGCTGCTACCACCCGAACCACCGGGCGACCATGCCGCGTAATGACCTGCGGACCCAATGACAAGGCTTGCTCAATCATTTCGCTGAAGCGGTTTTTGGCTTCCTGAACCTGCCAGACTGCGCTCATGGTGCTCCCTTTTGCTTAAAGTCAGGCCAGAATTATAGACAGAGTACAAGCAAACTCAAGCCAGCTCTTCCTTGCGGATGCGAGTGATCGGCTCGAGCACGCTGGGCAGCGCCTGCATTTGCGTGATGGCCGCGTTCATGCGCGCCTCCTGGCAGTCGTGGGTCAGGATGATGACGTCGGTTTGCGCCACTTGTGGCTGACCAGCCTTTGCGCTGCCGCAGATTTCATCGGCCTCGCGCTGCAACACGGCGTCGATGCTGATGCCAGACTCGGCCAGGATGCCGGTGACTTTGGCCAGCACGCCGGTCTCATCGGCCACACGCAAGCGCAGGTAATAGCTGGTCACTACCTGGCCCATCGGCAACACCTTGAGGTCGCTCATGGCGTTGGGCTGAAAGGCCAGGTGTGGCACGCGGTGCAACGGGTCAGCCGCTTGCAGACGGGTGATGTCCACCAGGTCGGCAATGACCGCGCTGGCGGTGGGCTCTGACCCAGCGCCCTTGCCGTAATACAGCGTGGTGCCGACCGCATCACCTTGCACCACCACCGCGTTCATGGCACCTTCGACATTGGCAATCAGGCGCTTGGCCGGGATCAGGCAGGGGTGCACGCGCAGCTCGATACCGTCTGGCTCGCCCTGGCCGGCATCGGCGGCGTAGCGCTTGCTCACGTCGCCCTGGCGACGCTTGGTTATCCCGAGCAATTTGATGCGGTAACCCAGTTGCTCGGCGTATTTGATGTCAGCCGCACCCAGCCTGGTGATGCCCTCAATGTAGGCCTTGTCAAACTGCACCGGCACGCCAAACGCGATCGCCGACATCAGTGTGACCTTGTGCGCCGCATCGACTCCTTCGATGTCAAAGGTGGGGTCGGCTTCGGCGTAGCCCAGGCGTTGCGCTTCCTTCAATACCACAGCAAAATCCAGACCCTTGTCACGCATTTCGCTCAAAATAAAGTTGGTGGTACCGTTGATGATGCCGGCGATCCAC
>JAQTSL010000261.1 GCA_028711355.1 Rhodoferax sp. | reverse complement strand
CTGCTGGCCACCCTGCGCTGGCAGCGTCAGGGGTTTGCCTGTGAGGCACACCTGACGGTCGCTGCGCTGTGCCAGACGCTGTCAGCACGGGTGCGCGCCGACCTGATCGATCCGCTGTGTGTTTCGGCGCTCAACACACCCGCCGACCAGGCCAGCGCCACCGTGTTTTTGCGCGTGTTGCACGACGCCCTGCTGGGTGCCAGTGGCAGCTCGCACTTGCTGTTGCCCAAAGCAGACCTGAGCGCCCTGCTGCCAGATGCCGCCGTGCGCTGGCTGGCGCAACACGGCAGCACACTACAGGCGGGCAGGCGCGTTACAGCGCTCGCCCATGACGGTGAAAAATGGTGGGTGAACGGCCAGCCGTTTGCCGCCGTGGTGCTTGCTTGTTCTGCACAAAATTCAGCTCTAGTGCTTATGCAGTCAGCGCAGACAGCTGCATCTTCAATAGCAAAAACAATGACGACGTGGGCCGCGGTGGCAGGCGCTTTGCGGTTTGAGGCGATCGCCACCGTCTATGCCTGGGCGGCCACTGCCGGGCTGCGCCAACCCATGCTGGCGCTACGCAGCACGCCCAGCGCACCGGCACAGTTTGTCTTTGACCGGGGTCAGTTGGGTGGCCCGGCCGGGTTATTGGCATTTGTCGTCAGTGCCAGCCAGAGCGATCGCGCCAGCCTGCAAACCCAGGTACTGGCGCAAGCCCGCAGCCAACTGGGGCTGAACTTGCAACCGGTGCAAACCGTGCTGGAGAAACGCGCCACCTTTGCCTGCACACCGGCATTGACACGGCCTGCCATCCACATCGCCCCGGGTCTGGCGGCGTGTGGCGACTATGTGGCCGGGCCTTATCCGGCCACGCTGGAGGGTGCGGTGCGCAGCGGGGCGGCGGCGATTGATCAGTTGGGGTCAGAGCACGTCGCTGCCCTTGCCCGTATGATTCAGGGATGAACCGGACCGACACACCATGAAACTTGCCCTGAAAATCCTGACGGCGCTGCTGGCCAGCGTGTTGTTGCTGGTCGGCCTGGGCGCCTTCTGGTACTTCGAGTCGCGCCAGCCGCAACGCGATGGCGAGCTGGCGCTCAAGGGCTTAAGCGCGGCCGTTACCGTGCGTTACGACGAGCGCGGCGTACCGCATCTTCAGGCCAACAATGAAATCGACCTGTACCGTGCGCTGGGTTTTGTCCAGGCGCAAGACCGGCTGTTCCAGATGGAGATCATGCGCCGGCTGGCCAAAGGTGAACTGGCCGAGATTCTGGGCCCCGACCTGGTCAAGACCGACACCTTGTTCCGCACCTTGCGGCTGGGTCAGCGCGCCGCCACCATGGTTGAAAAAATGGACCCGCAAAGCCCGGCAGTGCGCGCCCAAAGCGCCTATCTGGACGGCATCAACCAGTTTCTGGCCAACAATCCGGCACCAGTCGAATTTGACCTGTTGGGCATTCCCAAGCGTGCCTTCACCCTGCAAGACAGCATGGCGGTGGCCGGTTACCTGGCTTACAGTTTTGCCGCCGCGTTCAAGACCGAGCCAGTGCTGACCTTTGTGCGTGACCGACTGGGCCCGGACTACCTGCGAATGTTCGAACTGGAATGGAACCCGCTGGGCGTCGTCAGCACCACCGCCAAGAGCAACACCGCCCGCACTGAGCCCGACTGGAACGCGCTGAACCAGATCGCGCAGATCAGCGCCGAGGTGCAAGATCGCAGCGGCGTGGCGCTGTATGAAGGCAGCAACGCCTGGGCGGTTTCCGGCACACGCACTTCCAGCGGCAAGCCGATGCTGGCGGGCGACCCGCATATCGGTTTTTCGGTGCCATCGGTCTGGTACGAGGCGCATTTGAAAGCACCTGGTTTTGAGCTTTACGGCCATTTCCAGGCGCTGTTATCAACCGCGATGCTCGGCCACAACCCACAGTTTGGCTGGAGCCTGACGATGTTCCAGAACGACGACCTGGACCTGATCGTCGAAAAGGTCAACCCGCGCAACGCCAACCAGGTCTGGGTGCAGGGGCAATGGGTGGACTTGCAGACCAGCCAGGAAATCATCAAGGTCAAGGGCACCATGCCGGTCAAGCTGACACTACAGCGCTCACCGCACGGGCCGATCATCACACGGGCCTTCACGCAAGAGCTCAACTACGCCAGCGCCGACGCGCCGGTGGCGATGTGGTGGACTTTTCTGGAGACCGACAACCCGCTGCTGGAAGCGTTTTACCAGCTCAATCGCGCCGACACACTGGTCAAGGCGCGCCAGGCCGCCAGCAACATCCACGCGCCTGGCCTGAACGTGGTGTGGGCCAGCGCCAGCGGCGATATCGGCTGGTGGGCTGCCGCCCGGCTGCCGATCCGGCCCGCAGGCACACAACCGCACTTCATGCTAAGCGGTGACGACGAGCAGGCCGACAAGCTGGGCTTTTACCGCTTCAACGACAACCCGCAAGAAGAAAATCCGGCCCGCGGCTATATCGTGTCGGCCAACCACCAACCGCACTCCACCAGCGGGTTACCGATCCCGGGCTACTACAACCCCTACGACCGGGCGCAGGCACTGCAAGACCGGCTAGGCAACAATGCCATCCAGTGGAACGCGCTCAACAGCCAGTCGCTGCAACTGAGCACCCAAACCGGCTATTTCTGGCGCGTGCTTGAGCCGCTGCTGCCCGACTTGAGCGACGTGGTGCGCGAGCCGCTGGAGCGCTCAGTATTTGACAGCCTGGTGCAATGGGACGGTCAGTATTCGGTGCTGAACATCCCGCCCACCGTGTTCACGCAGTTTATTTATGAGTTGGCCAATGCGGCGCTGGGCGATGAACTCGGCTCAAACCAGTTCAAGACCTTGCTCGGCACGCGCGCGCTCGACCTGGCGCTGCCACGGCTGGCGGCAGACGAGACCTCGCCCTGGTGGGACAACGCCAAGACGCCCAAAACAGAAACACGCAAGGACATCGTGCGCATCGCCTGGAACGCCACCATCGCCCACCTCAAGGCCACGCTAGGCAAGAGCCCCAACGACTGGGGCTGGGGCAAGGCGCATACGCTCACGCACAAGCATCCATTGGGTTCGCAAGCGCTGCTGGGCAAGCTCTTTAACGTGGGGCCGTTTGAAGCACCTGGCGCGCGCGAGGTGCCCAACAACCAGGCGTATCCGCTCGGGCCGGCGCCGTGGGCGGTGACCTACGGCCCCTCGACCCGGCGCATCATCGACTTTGCTGACCCGGCGCAGGCGCGCGGCATCAATCCGGTGGGGCAGAGCGGTGTCCTGTTCAGCCGTCACTACAGCGACCAGGCCGCTGCCTATATGGCGGGCGGCTATATGCAGATGTATTTGTCCGAGGCCGACGTCAACGCCAACGCACGCACCACGCTTAGCCTCAAGCCCGCCGCCAAATAATCTTTTATCGCCAGCAGATCCATGTCACTCCTGCGCTCCCCGTTCGCTGCGGAACCCCCTTTTGCCCACGGCCAGCCACCGCGCACCGCCGTGCTGTACTGCAATCTGGGCACCCCTGACTCACCCGACGCCGCTGACGTGCGACGTTTTCTGGCCGAGTTTCTGGGCGACCCGCGGGTGGTAGAAATTCCGCGTCTGCTGTGGCTGCTGATCCTGTACGGCGTCATCTTGCGCGTGCGCCCAGCCAAATCAGGCGCCAAGTACGCCACCATCTGGACGCCCGAGGGTTCGCCACTCAAGGTCTGGACCGAAAAGCAGGCGCAATTGCTGCAAAGCACGCTGGCCGAGCGCGGGCACGATGTGCAGGTGCGCTGGGCCATGCGTTACGGCAGCAACTCGATCGCCAGTCAGCTTGACGCGCTCAAGGCAGGCGGCGCCACTCGCATCCTGCTGTTGCCAGCGTACCCGCAATATTCGGCCACCACCACCGCCAGCCTGTGGGACGCGGTCTATCAGTGGACCGGCAAAACGCGCACCATCCCCGAGCTGCGCTTTGTCAACCACTACCACGACGACCCACGCTACATCGCCGCGCTGGCAGCCAGCGTGCGCCAGCACTGGCAAGCCAACGGTCGCCTGGACGTGCTGGTGATGAGTTTTCATGGCGTGCCCGAGCGCACGCTGCACCTGGGTGACCCCTACCACTGCGAGTGCCGCAAGACCGCGCGGCTGCTGGCGCAGGCGCTGGACCTGAGCAAGGAACAGTTCAAGGTGACCTTTCAGTCACGCCTGGGGCGCGCCAAGTGGCTTGAACCCTATACCGAGCCGACCCTGATCAGCATGGGTCAGGCCGGCGTCAAGCGGGTTGATCTGATTTGCCCGGCCTTTACCAGCGACTGCCTGGAAACGCTGGAAGAAATCAACCAGGAAGCGCGCGCCGCGTTTCTGACCGCCGGTGGCCAGGAATTTCATTACATCGCGTGTCTGAACGACCAGGCCGACTGGATTGGCGCGCTGGCGGGCATCACTGAGCAGCAGCTACAGGGCTGGCCGACGCGCCTGGCGCCAGACCTGGCAGCGCTGACCACATCGCGTGAAAACGCGCTGGCGTTGGGGGCCGGGCACTGACCAGCGGCGCGCCGGGCTCAGGTTTTGATGAATAGCCTGGCTTCGCGCACCAGTTCATCCAGATCACCCAGCGCAGCCATCACAGTATCAAGCGTGCCACCCAGACGCTGGCTCACGCTGGGCGGGAGCTGTTCGATCAGCGTGTAACCGCCAAAATCGAAATCGAGCTTTTTGCTGATCTGGTTGGCCGCCCAAACACAGGCCATCATGTCGGTATCGGCGCATTCGGGTTGGTGCTGGTGTTCAATCACGTCAACCAGGTCGTCGGCAAAGCGCCATTTTTGCGCCAACATGGCACCGACCGTGGCGTGATCCACGCCCAACACCTGTTGCAACGCAGTGTGCAGCGCCATTTTTTTCTGCTGGCTCAACTCAATCGCGCGGCCAAACTCGACCGGCATGAACTGTGCTACCACCACTTTGCCAAAATCGTGCAGCAGACCCGCAATGAAACAGTCGTTCGGGTTAGCCTTGCGCTTGGCCTTGGCCAGTTGCCGGGCAAAACCCGCTGTCGTGAGCGAATGCATCAGATAGCGCTGGCTGTCAAAACCGCTACGCGGGTCACTGGGCAGCATCCCAATTGCTGCCAGGCCCAGTGCCAGATTTTTGATCAGGTTAAAGCCCATAAAAACCACCGCACGGTCAATCGATGTGATCGGATCAGACAGGCCAAAGTAGGCCGAGTTGACCACGCGCAACACCTTGACAGTCACCACCGGGTCCTTGTCGATCACCTGCACCAGGTCCTTGGGCGAACAGTCCACATTCCGGGTAAGTTCCAGAATTTTCTGCACACTCTTGGGAAACGCCGGCATGTTGTCCAC
>JAQTSL010000260.1 GCA_028711355.1 Rhodoferax sp. | reverse complement strand
ACTTTACACCAGTGTTTGAGGTGTCAGAGGTGTCGGCGGGGGAGCTGATGCCGGTAATAAGCGTGCCAGATAGTGCCCAGTGTGGCTGGCCGGGTTGGCGGCAATGTCTTCGGGCGTGCCAACGCCCACCACCGTGCCGCCGCCAGAGCCGCCTTCCGGCCCCATGTCGATCAGCCAGTCGGCGGTTTTGATCACGTCCAGGTTGTGTTCAATCACCACAATGGTGTTGCCCGCGTCACGCAACTGGTGCAGCACTTTCAAGAGCAGGTCAATGTCGGCAAAGTGCAGGCCGGTGGTGGGCTCGTCCAGAATGTAGAGCGTGCGCCCGGTGTCGCGTTTGGAGAGCTCCAACGCCAGCTTGACACGCTGCGCCTCGCCGCCTGAGAGCGTGGTGGCGGCTTGGCCCAGGCGGATGTAGCTCAGGCCCACGTCCAGCAGGGTGTGCAGCTTGCGCTCGATGGTCGGCACAGCTTTGAAAAACTCGTGCGCCGCTTCCACCGTCAGCTCCAGAATCTGCGCGATGTTTTTGCCTTTGTAGAGCACTTCCAGCGTTTCGCGGTTGTAGCGTTTTCCCGCGCACACGTCACACGGCACATACACGTCGGGTAAAAAGTGCATCTCGACCTTGACCACGCCGTCGCCCTCACAGGCTTCACAGCGGCCACCGGCCACGTTAAAACTGAAACGCCCCGCACCGTAACCGCGCTCTCGGGCGGTGGGCACTTCGGCCATCAGCTCACGGATCGGGGTGAACAGGCCGGTGTAGGTAGCCGGGTTGCTGCGCGGCGTGCGGCCAATCGGGCTTTGGTCAACGTTGATCACCTTGTCAAAGTACTCGATGCCTTCGATCGCCACGTGCGCCGAGGGCTCATCATGGGCGCGGTACAGGGTGCGCGCCACGGCCTTGTAGAGCGTGTCGTTGACCAGGGTGGATTTGCCCGAGCCCGAGACGCCGGTGACGCAGGTGAACAGCCCGACCGGAAAGGCCACGTCCACACTGCGCAGGTTGTGGCCGCTGGCACCGATGACTCTGAGCGATTGCAATTCACCCAGCGTGGCGATGTGCTGTGCCTCGCGCTCAGCACGGCGGATGGCCGCCGGGCTGGGGGCGAAGCGGCTGGCTTTGCCCTCGTTGAACGGCTTTGGGGTGACCGTTGGCAACCAGGCGGTTCGGAGCGAGGGCACGGCAATGCGGCGCACACCGCTCAGGTACTGGCCGGTGAGTGAATGCGTATTGGCCTTTACCTCATCAAACGTGCCCTGGGCCATGACGCGCCCACCATGCACACCGGCGCCGGGACCCAGGTCGATGATCTGGTCGGCCGCGCGCATCGTGTCTTGGTCGTGTTCCACCACCAGCACACTGTTGCCAATGTCACGCAGATGTTTCAGGGTGCCGATCAGGCGGTCGTTGTCGCGCTGGTGCAGGCCGATGCTGGGTTCGTCCAGCACGTACATCACGCCGGTCAGGCCGCTGCCAATCTGGCTGGCCAGGCGGATGCGCTGGGACTCACCGCCACTCAAGGTTTCGGCGCTGCGGTCCAGGCTCAGGTAGGTCAAGCCAACGTCGTTCAAAAACTTCAGGCGCAGGCGGATCTCGCGGATCACCTTGGCGGCAATATCGCCTTTGGCACCCGTCAGGGTCAGGCTGCTGAAATAGTCCAGGCACTCGGCCAGCGTCAGGTGTTCGACTTCAAAAATGGCGCGTGACTGCGCCCCCTCGCCAACCTTCACGTGGCGCGCCTCCAGCTTCAGGCGGCTGCCCAAGCAGGCCGGGCAGGGCTGGACGCTGCGCAGGCGCGCCAGGTCTTCGCGCACGACGGCGGATTCGGTCTCACGGTAACGGCGCTGCATATTGGGCAGAATGCCCTCAAACGGGTGTTTTTTGCTCACCTTTTTGCCGACCGAGGCACCCGACCCCATTTCATAAGTGAACTTGATATCTTCCTCGCCCCAGCCATACAACACCGCGTGGCGCACCTTGTCAGGCAAGGATTCAAAAGGCTGCTCAATGTCAAACTTGTAGTGTGCCGCCAGGCTCTCCAGCATGGCAAAGTAGTAGGCGTTGCGCCGGTCCCAGCCCTTGACGGCGCCGCTGGCCAGGCTCAGGCCGGGGAAAGCCACCACCCGTGCGGCGTCAAATACTTCGGCTGCGCCCAGGCCGTCGCAGCTTGGGCAAGCGCCAATGGGTGAATTAAAAGAGAACAGGCGCGGTTCCAGCTCGGCAATTGAGTAGGTACACACCGGGCAGGCGAACTTGGCGTTGAACAAGTGTTCTTTTGCCCTGTCGCCCCCGCCCTCTTGAGGCAAGGCGCCATCCATTTCCACAGCAATGGCGCGGCCATTGGCCAGGTGCAGGGCGGCCTCGAAGCTCTCGGCCAGCCGCTGTTGCAGATCGGGGCGCACCTTGATGCGGTCGATCACCACGTCGATGTCGTGTTTCTCGGTTTTTTTGAGCACCGGCAGTTGGTCAAACTCGAACGTCTGACCATCAACACGAAAACGCACGTAGCCCTGCGCCTGCATGTCGGCAAACAGCTCGGCAAACTCGCCCTTCTTCTCACGCGCCACCGGCGCCAGAATCATCAGCCGCGTATCCTGGGGCAACGCCAGCACGGCATCGACCATCTGGCTCACCGTCTGGCTTTGCAGCGGCAACTGGTGCTCTGGGCAATACGGCGTGCCGGCGCGGGCAAACAGCAGGCGCAGGTAATCGTGAATCTCGGTCACCGTGCCGACGGTGGAACGCGGGTTGTGGCTGGTGGCTTTTTGCTCGATGGAAATGGCCGGACTCAGGCCCTCGATCATGTCGACATCGGGCTTGTCCATCAGTTGCAAAAACTGGCGCGCGTAGGTGGAGAGGCTCTCGACATAACGACGCTGGCCCTCGGCATACAGCGTGTCAAACGCCAGACTGGACTTGCCCGAGCCGCTTAAACCCGTGATCACCACCAACTGGTTGCGCGGGATGTCCAGGTCGATGTTTTTGAGGTTGTGCGTGCGTGCGCCGCGCACGCTGATCAATGACTGCCGCGCGCCATCTGGAAGGCTATTCAAGGTGAGACCCATTCAAACAAAATGCCAGGTGCGCTGGTGCACCCGAAAGCTCACCATGATAGTCAATACCCGCGTCAGCGCTAGCCTGCAGTAAAGATCGGGGACAATCCGGCGCCGGTTGCCTGATCCGGACAACCCCCCCGCGATTTCGGAGAAACCCCTTGTCTGATGTGAATGTTTCGACCGTGATGACGCCGCTGGAGCGGCGCGCCAGTTTTTCGCTGGCGTCGATCTTTGCCCTGCGTATGCTGGGCCTATTTCTGATTTTGCCGGTTTTCGTCATCGAAGCGGCGCACTACCCGGGCGGCGAAGACACCGCCATGGTCGGCTTTACGATGGGCATCTATGGCCTGACGCAGGCCTGCCTGCTGTTTTTGTACGGCTGGGCGTCCGACCGGCTCGGGCGCAAACGCGTCATTGTATTTGGCCTGTTGCTGTTTGCCGCCGGTAGCGCCATCGCGGCGCTAGCACCGTCGCTGACCTGGCTGGCGGTGGGGCGCGCGGTGCAGGGCGCGGGCGCCGTGTCGGCGGCAGTCACTGCGCTGCTGGCTGACCTGACGCGCGACCAGGTTCGTACCAAGTCAATGGCGCTGGTGGGCGGCAGCATCGGTCTGATGTTTGCCCTATCGCTGGTAGCGGCGCCGGCGCTGGCCGCTTGGGGCGGGCTGACTGGCATTTTTGCGCTGACCGCCACACTGGCGGTGCTGGGCGTGGCGGCCGTCATTTGGTGGGTGCCACCCGAGCCACTGCAACACAAGCAACAGGCCAAGGGTCGGGTGGTGGATGTGCTGCGCCTGCCGGCACTGCTGCGGCTTAATTTTGGTGTTTTTGTGTTGCACGCGGTGCAGTTGGCGATGTGGCTGGCGCTGCCGGCCATGCTGGTGCAAGCAGGCTTGCCACGCGCGCAGCACTGGTATGTTTATCTGCCAGCGGTGCTGGGGTCGTTTGTGGTGATGGGCGGCAGCCTGTTTCAATTGGAAAAGCGCGGCCACCTGCGCAGCGTGTTTTTACTGTCGATTGGCCTGTTGGCAGTGGTGCAGTTGACCTTGTGGTGGCTGGTGAGTCAGCAACCTGGGGTGGTCGCGCTGGGCGTCTTGTTGTTTGTCTTTTTTTATGGCTTTAACGTGCTCGAAGCCAGCCAGCCCAGCATGGTTTCAAGGCTGGCACCGGCCAGCGTGCGCGGCGCGGCCATTGGTGTCTATAACACGCTGCAATCGCTGGGCTTTTTTGCCGGTGGCGTGGCCGGCGGCTGGGTCATGAAGCACGGCGGCGCCAACGCCTTGTTCCTGGGTTGCGCGGTGCTGATGGGGCTCTGGCTGGTGCTGGCCTGGCCAATGCAGGCACTGCCGGGCCAAGCCCGGGCCGCTGGGGCACCGGTGAACGCAGCATAATGTGCCCGTCCATTTATTCGAGCTTCTTTAAAGGGAATTGTCATGGCCTCTGTCAATAAAGTCATTTTGCTGGGCAACCTGGGGCGCGACCCCGAGGTGCGCTATATGCCCAGCGGCGACCCGATCGCCAACGTCACCATCGCCACCAGCCGACGTTATAAGAATAAGGCCGGTGAGCCGATCGAGGAAACCGAATGGCACCGGGTGGTGTTTTTCGCGCGGCTGGCCGAAATCGCAAGCCAGTACCTGAAAAAGGGCAACCCGGTCTATGTGGAGGGGCGCATCCGCACCAACAAGTACACCGACAAGGATGGCATCGAGCGTTATTCGACCGAAATCGTCGCCCACGAAATGCAACTGCTCGGCAGCCGCGAAGGCCGCGGTGAGCCTACCCAGGCCGATGACGACAGTGCGTATGGTCGCCCGACCGCCAGCCGACCCGCCGCGCCAGCGCGCCCGGCACCGGTGATGCCGGAGCCCGCGCCAGCCCCGGCGCCACGCCCAGCCAGTGGCTTTGACGTGATGGATGACGACATACCGTTCTAGACCCGATGGTCTATTGGGGCTTGGGCTGGCAGCACGTGCATTGCGCGCTGGTTTCGATGCGACTGACGAGCCAGTCGCCGCTGGCGCCCAAGTAGCAGCGCAGATGCGCCGAATGGACAATTTGGGTTGAACCGAGAAAATCCATTAGGCGGGTCTTCGACCCTGCACAGCGACTGGCGGCCGATTTGCGGTCATTTTGGACGGTCATTCGTTGTTCATAGCTGAGCTATGAACGCCTCACGCCCGCCCAAACTGCCTCGCAACTCGCCTCGCCATCCATCTGAATACGAAGGGACTTCCCTCTTCCCGGTAACGGCATCAACGTGCCATGATTGGGTTTTGGAAGTCAATC
>JAQTSL010000259.1 GCA_028711355.1 Rhodoferax sp. | reverse complement strand
GTCTGAAACACCCAATGCGGTAGTAGCCTCATCTCAAATGCCTACCCCACAGCCGCCATTCAAATGCTATCGAAGACTGCGGCACACTTTGGCGCAGTCATGGCAACAATCCCGGCATGGTGCAAAAAAACACAAGCAGGCGTCCCTACACTCGGCGCATGACCCATCCCGGTCAAAACAAGGCCCCTATTTTTATGCCACGCCGCCCTGACAACCTGCAAACCCTGCATTTGTGTCTGGACTTCAAATGGTCGGAAAGAGTCGGTCGCTGGCGTGACTTGTATGACCGTTCACGCTGCACTCCTGTGGCCCATAACAACGCCGGGTATTCAATCACGCCGCCGCAACACTCAGCCGGAGCAGCTCAGCCCCTTCCACCACCTGATCGCCCGGCGCGTAGAGCAGCTCGGCCACCACGCCGTCGGCCGGCGCTGCGATGGTGTGCTCCATCTTCATCGCTTCCATCACCGCCAACGCCTGGCCTTTGGTGACCACGTCGCCCGCCTGCACGGCAAACGACACCACCTTGCCCGGCATCGGCGCAGTCAGGCGGCCGCCTTCGGCGGGGGCCACGCCGGCATGCGCCAGCAAGTCAATTGCAATGATTTGTGTAGCGCCTTGCGCAGTAAAGACGTGGGCTACCTCGTCATTTCGATACACATTCACGCGCGCGCGCTGACCGGCGAATTGCAGGTCAATGCCATTTGATGTCGCGGCAAAACTCAGCTCACCGCCGGTTTGAGTCGCGTCCACACCCACACTGAAACGCAATGTTCCGTCGTGCAGGTAGCACAGGCTGGCCGGCACCGCATTGCCGCCAAATTCAAACGCAAAGCGCCGCTGTGCGTGGCCCAGGCTGCGCCAGCCGTCGGTTTGGCTGAACGGGTCGGCGGTTGGTGTGGCGCGCTCGTCGATCAGCGTCTGCGCCACATCGGCCGCCGCGGCCAGGGCCAGCCCAACCCGCTGCTGGTTAAACAGCACCGCCGCCTCGCGCGGGATCAAACCAGTGTCGAGTTGCGCGTTGGCGAACGAATCGCTTTGCAGCACGTGGCGCAGAAACTGCACGTTGCTGGTCAGGCCGACGATGTGCGTAGCGGCCAGTGCTGCGTCCAGCCGTGCCAGCGCCTGCGCGCGCGTGTCGCCGTGGACGATCAGCTTGGCCACCATCGAGTCGTAAAACGGGCTGATGCTGTCGCCCGGGCGCACGCCATCGTCAAAACGCACCGGGCTCACGGCAAAACTGCTGTGTGCGGGCTTGGCGTACACGTCGAGCGTGCCGGTGGCGGGCAAAAAGTTGTTGTCGGGGTTCTCGGCGCAGATGCGCGCCTCGATGGCGTGGCCGGTGATCGTGATCTGCGCTTGCGTCAGCGGCAACGGCTCGCCTGCGGCCACGCGCAATTGCCATTCGACTAAATCCTGCCCGGTAATAGCCTCAGTCACCGGGTGCTCCACCTGTAGGCGGGTGTTCATCTCCATAAAGAAGAACGTCATGGCTTCGGGGTGCGCCCAGCCCAGCGGCTGCTCAACGATAAATTCGACCGTGCCCGCGCCCACGTAGCCGACCGCGCGCGCGGCGGCCACAGCCGCCTGGCCCATTTGCTGGCGCAATTCCGGCGTCATGCCGGGCGCGGGGGCTTCTTCCAGCACTTTTTGGTGGCGGCGCTGCACCGAGCAATCGCGCTCGGCCAAATAAACATAGTTGCCCAGGGTGTCGCCAAACACCTGGATTTCAATGTGACGCGGACGCTGCACGTATTTTTCAACCAGCACTGCGTCGCTGCCGAAGCTGCTGATGGCTTCGCGCTTGCAACTGGCCAGCGCGTCCAGAAAGTCTTGCGATCGCTCGACCGCGCGCATCCCCTTGCCGCCGCCGCCGGCGCTGGCTTTGATCAGCACGGGGTAGCCAATTTCGTCGGCTTTGAGGTGCAACAGGGTCGGGTCCTGGTCAGCGCCGTGGTAGCCGGGCACCAGCGGCACACCGGCTTGTTCCATCAGCCGCTTGGACTCGGCTTTGAGGCCCATGGCTTTCATGCTGGCCGCTGGCGGGCCAATAAAAACCAACCCGGCGTCCGCACAGGCCTGGGCAAAGTCGGCGTTTTCGCTCAAGAAACCGTAGCCGGGGTGAATCGCTTGCGCGCCCGTGGATTTGGCAGCATCAATGATGGTCTGCCAGCGCAAATAGCTGTCTTTGGGCGCGCTGCCACCGATATGCACCGCTTCGTCGCACCCCGCCACATGCTTGGCATTGGCATCGGCATCCGAATAAACAGCTACTGTCTTGATAGCTAGGCGAGCTGCCGTGGCGGCCACGCGGCAGGCTATCTCGCCTCTGTTGGCGATGAGAATTTTGTTAAACATTGTTTTCTGCTTTCTTGTCAAATCTGACTTTGGTATGCCGCAAACTGGCGGCCACTGCTTCGAAGGCGCGTTTGGGTTGCCCCTGCTCATCAAACAAGGTCGGGCGCATCGGCTGTCCGTCGGCGCGCCGCGGTCCCTGGCCCCAGCGGTTGATCCAGGTGTCGGCATCGGTCACGTTCCACAGCACCATCATTTCTACCGCCGGGTGGCTCAGGCATGCATCGACAAAGTCTTGGTACAACGCAGCCACCGCGCTATCGCGCTCGGCCAGACTGCCGGTGCTTGTGCTATCACGCACGTCAAGCTCGGTGATCTGAATCGTCAGGCCGAAGGCCTGTAGCTCGTCAAAAAATGCCAGCAATTTGGTTGCTGAAAAACGGTGTGACAAGTCCAGGTGCGCCTGTAGGCCCATCACATCCACCGGCACCATGCGCTTGACCCAGGGTTCAAGCAAGAGCAACACCGCCCTGCGCCGGCGCTCGCACCAGGGCTCGTCTTGCTCCATGCCATAGTCGCTATAGGCGAGTTTGGCTTGGGGGTCGGCGGCGCGGGCCAATTCAAACAGCGCGGGGTAGCGCTCCACGCCCCACAGCTTGGACAAAACAGAGTCGCGCAGGCTGCTGCCCATTGACTGGTTCACCTCGATCGCTTCGTTCAGCACATCCCAGGTGTGAATGCGCCCCTGGTAGCGCGACACCAGCGCTTGCAGGTGGGCGGTCTGGGCCCGGATGAACTGCTCCGATGAAACCACTGACAAATAGGCGGGTGTTGATTGATGCCAGGCCAGCGTATGGCCGCGAAAATCTGCTTTCAGGCTGGCCGCCAAAGCCATCACTTTGTCAGCATCGGTGTAGTCACGCCCGCCAAATACAGTTTGAATATGCCGCCATTTCATGGCGTTTTCTGCTGTGATGACACCGGCGTGCTGACGCAAAAGACCGGCAACTGGCGCTTTGTCGGCATAAGCCGGGCTGACAGCAAACCCAAAGCGTCGCCCCGATGCACGTGCCAGCGCATCCAGACTGGTCGGGGCTTGTGCATCTGCCAGCCCTTGCCAGCTCATGCAAGACAGCGCGGTAGCGCCGAGCCATTCACGCCGATTCATGTGGTTGGTAACGCTAACTGTTTGATCGATCATGCGCGCTGCCAAAGGCTCTCAGCCCAGCCAGTTGGGTTTGCGTTTTTGCAGGAAAGACTGCACGCCTTCCTTGCCCTGGCTGCTGGCGCGGATGCTGGCGATGCCTTGCACGGTATGGGCGATCAAGCCCGCATCGATGTCTTTGCCAGCCACCTCATGCAGCAGGGTTTTGCATTCACGCACGGCGTTGGGGCTGGCATTGACCAGGGCTTGGGTGATCTCTGCCACCTTGTCGTCAAGTTGCTCAGCGCTGACCACGGCGTGCACAAAACCGATGCGCAGTGCCTCAGCCGCATCAAAGCGCTCGGCCGTCAAAAAGTAGCGGTGCGCGGCGCGCGCTCCCATGGCGCGGATCACATACGGGCTGATGGTGGCGGGGTACAGGCCCAGTTTGACTTCACTCAGGCAGTAGTTGGCGCTATCGACGCTGACCGCCATGTCGCACACCGCCACCAGCCCCATACCGCCGGCATACACATCACCCTGGATGCGCGCCACCGTGGGTTTGGGGCAGGTGTAGATCACACGCAGCATCTCGGCCAATTGCGCGGCATCGGCCAGGTTCTCGTCGTGGTTGTAATCGGCCATGCGGCGCATCCAGTTCAGGTCAGCCCCGGCGCAAAAAGCCGGACCTGAGGCGGCCAGCACGATGGCGCGCACCTGGCTGTCTCTCCCGAGCTGGGTGAAGGCGGCGGTGAGTTCGGCAATCACCTCGTCGTTAAAGGCGTTGCGCACTTCGGGGCGGTTCAGGGTGACGGTGGCAACCGCCCCGGTTTCAATTTTCAGTGTGACCATGATTTCAAGCCTCTCAGGGTTTCAATGGCATCAAAGTCGGCATCGCGGTGCAGCAGCATGTGGCCGTGGGTAATGCAGTAGCTGGCCAGCAGCACATCGATGGGGCTGCGGATGGTGTAGCCCTTGGCGCGCAGAGCCCGGTCGTGCTCGGCGGCTTGCAAGGCATTGGCTATGCCGCCGATTTCTACGGTGGGCAGGTCGAGCAAAAAGTCCCGCGCCTGCAGCAGCGCACGGTCAGTCCTGAAGCCCCGAAGCACCTCAAACACGACCAGGTCTGCGACTGCGACGGCTGCAACACCCTCTTGCAGCAGTTCAACCAATTTCAGATTTGCAGGTGACTTTTTCTGGTTGAAAAAATCAATCCAAACGCTGGAATCCACCAAAATCATTTGGTGGGTCTCGCTGCGTTGGAATAACTGGCAGCGGGCTCCTGCACCATGGGTGCTGTTGGCGGTTGCGCCACTTGCGTCAGGAAAACGGGATCAATTTCGCCTTCAAACGGTAAACCAGCGGCCTTGGCCTGCACTTTAGCCAATTGCTCTTCGCGGTATTTTGCCCAGGCGGCTTCATCGTCACCGATCCATTGCAACTTGCCCCGAAGCGCCAATAGCCCGTCATACACCTTACGACGCTTGATCAGCGCCAAGCCCGCCTCCACAGCCTCACGTTTGGTCTTGTAGTCCCCGGTGGACATGACAAAGTCCATCAACTTGTCGTCAATCTCGATATTGGTTCGCATGGTCAAATCCTTCAATGTGTATGAATTTGGCAAATCATACACATTACATGCGAAAAAGTCCAAATTGAGTGTCTTGCACCGGCGCGTTGCGTGCTGCAGACAAGCCTAAGCCCAGCACGCGGCGGGTATCGGCGGGGTCGATGATGCCGTCGTCCCACAGCCGGGCGGTGGCGAAATAGGGGTGGCCTTGCACCTCATATTGGTTGCGAATCGGCGCTTTGAAGGCTTCTTCTTCTGCTGCGCTCCACTGCCCACCTTTAAGTTCGATGCCGTCGCGGCGCACCGTGGCCAACACGCTGGCGGCCTGCTCGCCACCCATCACCC
>JAQTSL010000258.1 GCA_028711355.1 Rhodoferax sp. | reverse complement strand
GCCCAGCACGGTGGAGCCCGCCACCTTGATCTTGGAGGGCGCATTGACCATGTATTTCTCAAGCTCACCCGACTCAACCAGGCGTTTGTAGTGCAGCGGGTGCTCGTGCATGAATTCGTCTAGCGTAAAGGTGCCGGTGAACATGACACGGTCCAGCGGAAACTTGTCCGGGCGGAAGTGGTTGTTAAAGAAGTGCACGGTAAACAGGAAGACCACCGCCAGGAACGCTTCTTCGCTGTGGAAGATGGCCGCCACATTGAAGACCCAACCCGGCAGGAACTTGGCCGCAATCTGCGGGAACCACATCAGGATACCACTGGTACCGATGATGGTGACGCCCCAGAACGGGGCCCAGTAGTCAAATTTTTCCCAATAAGTCCAACGGTCGAACACCGGCCGCGGCGCTTTGCCAAAGAACCACTTGAACATGGCGATGATGTCCTTGAGGTCTTGCAGACCCGGCACCAGCGAATTAGGGCCAAAGATCTTGAAGTCTTTCCAGTTGCGTCCAACCGTGAGGCCCATATAAATCAGGTGCCAGAAGAACACGCCGGTAAAGACCACCGCGGCAGTGCGGTGCACCAGGCCCGCGATCTGCGGGCCGTTGAGCAGCGTCATCAGCGGCTGCGCCCAAGGCGACTCGGGGTAAAACAGCGGGATGCCGGTCAGCGTCAACATCATCAGGCTCAGTGCAAAAGTGATGTGGGCAATGCGCCAGGTCGGGGTGAAGCGCTGGAAGTGTTTGCCGTGCAGATGCGTCGGCAACGGCGGCAGGCCCTCCATCTTGATGTGCGGTTGCGACGCGCGCTGCTGGCGCTCCTTGTACTCGCGGTAAAACCACAGCAGCGTGTGCAGCCAGAAAAAGCCGAAGGTTCCCACCAGCAACTGGATCATGATCTTGTTGCCAAGCCACAGTTGCGGGGAGGTGGCAAAGTCATTGGTCGTGCCGTGTGGACTGAAGCTGACGAACCCGGCTGTGGCCTTGGGTACACCTTTTGCACCCGTGTGACAACTCTGGCAAGTCTCCAGCCGATTGTCCAGATGCATCATCGACGCAGGGTCCTTGGGCGGCAGTATTTCATGGCTGCCATGACAGTTGTAGCACTTGGCGGTGTTGGTATAGCCCAGCGTTGTAATCTGGCCATGGTAAGTGGATTTGTAGGACTTGTAGGCATCTTCGTGGCAACTGCCACAGTTGGCGGTGATTTCGAGTTTGGCCGCCTTGGACCTGGCTTTTTGGATGTTGTGGGTGGTGTGGCAGTCGGCGCAGTCAGCCGCTTTTGGATTGTGCTTTTGTTTGATCTGCTGTAACTACTCAGCCCCGCAGTAGGAGGTTGCCCCGATTTCAGGCGAAGCTGGGCTGAGGCGTTGCACCCATGAAGGCCTGGAACAGGCACTCAAAGATATTTCTGCCTTGTTTTTGCATGGTGGCGCAATAGGAGCGGATCACGCAGTAGTTCTGCGCACCTTGCGGTGTTCGAAAGCAGCCCGAGACCTTCTGCTTGACTTTGGGCATACGCACCGTCTGCTCGGCCAGGTTGTTGGTGAAGGGCACATCGGCCTGCATCATGAAACGCCAGACATCGTCGCTGTAATCACGCAGCCGGGCAATCAGGTTGGTGGCCTTGCTCTGCTTGGTTCTGCCGCGTTTGCCATTGGATACTGCAAGCGGGTTTTCTGCCTGCGCTTGCGCCAGAATGGCATCGTACAGGGCACGCAGATCAGCCACTTCTTTTTTGTACGCCAGGCGGTCGTAGTTGGGCGTTTTACCGTCAGCGCAGTTCAAATTGTCTTGGTGATTGGCATGTTCAAGCAATTCAATCATGTCACCAGCCCACGCCTGGCCTTGTTCTTCAAACAGGTAGGTCAACTCGCGCAAATGGTGCTGGTTGCACAGGGCGTGCTCACACGCCAATGCCTTGTAGGGGATCCAGCCGTCATGCACCAACACCCCTTTGAACTGGTGCAGCAGTGCCAGGGATTCAAACGCCTGGGTACCCCGCTTGGGGTGGCAACCCAGCCACGTCAGCGTGTTGGTGGCCAAGACATGCAGCCAGTGCAGCTTCTTGGCGACCCGCAGGCCAGATTCATCGGCGTGCGCAACTTTTGCCTTGGCAAGGGCTTGTTCAATGTCCTTGACGCTGGGCTCCAGCAGGTTTGCACCTGCCTGCACCGCTTTGACAACGGTTGCCTGGCTGACTGACAGCTCAAAGAGGTCTTTCATCAGCGCAGCGGTGCGTTGTACCGAAACGGCATGGTTCTGGTTGAGGTGCACCATGGCCGCTTGGGCGCGTGGGCCGTATTGCACGCTGGCGTTGACGTCTTCGGGAAACTCTGTCGTGTGTACGTGGCCGCAACTACAGATCGATTGCATGGTGCGGTGCTCGGTCACTTCGTATTTGGCAACGGGCAGGTCAAAGACTTGGCGGCTTTCGGCAACAAATGCAAAAGTCAATTTGGCCAGACAAGCTGGGCAATGTTCTGGCACGTCGTGAACGACGATCTTGTCGGGTTGTGCGACTTGCCTCAAGGTGGTGCCAGGATGGCCTGTTTGTCCGCCGTTGGGGTTCTGGCCCGGCTTGCGCACGGATTTTGGTGCGGGCTTATTCATGCCGTCGCTGGACGGGGGCTTGCTGGAGTTTTTGCTGTTGAGTGCGAGTCTGCCTTCCAGATGCCTGATGCGCTCTTGCATGACCGCCATTTGCGCCATCAGCTCACGCACTTGTTGTTGCAAAGGCCACAGCGTGCGGATCAGCTCGTCTTTTTGCGCGTGGCTGAGTTGGCTGAGATCGGGTAGGTTTCGCATCAGCGGCGATTGTCGCTCACTATTTCGTAGCTGCTGATAAATGGGGGAAATTGGGGCTGAGTAGTTACCGTCAAACAATCGTTCGGTTATTGCGTCACTGCACTTTTTTATAGCAAACACGTGACAAATTTGCTTAACGTGGGGCGGTTGCACGCAGTTTGTCAATCAGCCCATTGAGCTCGTCGAGCGAGCCAAAGGCAACGCTGAGTTCACCCATTTCTTCCATTCGCCCAGCCCGTTTGACGCGTTTTTTGACGCGCACTTCAACCTGTGCCATCAGCAAATCTGACAGCTCTTCCTCGACCCGTTTGAGGTCGCGTGACTTCTCTTTTTTGGGCGTGCCCGCCACCAGCGAAAACTCGGCGGCAAGCTTTTTGACCAGGCTCTCAGCCTCGCGCACCGACATTTTTTTGGCGGCAATCTGATTGGCCGCCGTGATCTGGGTGGCCTTGTCCAACGCCAGCAAGGCCCGCGCGTGGCCCATCTCGACGTCGCCCGCCAGCAGCATGATCTGCACCGGCTCGGTCAGGTTCAACAGGCGCAGCAAGTTGCTGGCGGCGCTGCGACTGCGGCCCACCGCCTGCGCGGCGGCCTCGTGCGTCAGGCCAAATTCCTTGATCAGGCGCTGCATACCTTGCGCTTCTTCGAGCGGGTTCAGGTCTTCGCGCTGCATATTCTCGATCAGCGCCATGGCGGCGGCGGCCTGGTTGGGCACGTTACGCACCAGCACCGGCACGCGGTCCAGGCCGGCCAGTTTGGCGGCCCGAAAACGGCGCTCACCGGCGATGATTTCATACAGCGGCTGCGCTACCCCACCGGTGTCCGCTACCGTCTGGCTGCGCTTGGACGCGGCGTCAGCATCGCTCAGGCGGCGCACCAAGATCGGCTGCATGATGCCCTGCGCCTTGATCGATTCAGCCAGCTCGTACAGTGCGCCCTCGTCCATGCGGGTGCGCGGCTGGTACTGGCCCGGCACCAGGTCAGCCAGCAGCAGCGTGGCCGGTGGACCACCATCGGCCAGGTTGACCGTAGCGCCGTCAAGCGATAGCGCGTCGCCGACGGTCGGGCCCAGCAGCGCTTCGAGTCCACGGCCCAGGCCTTTGAGTTTTTTGGTCGCCATATGCTTTTCCTTATTGAGAAATCAGTGTTTGCAACAGCGCTTGCCCTGCTGGCCAGTCAGCCAGACCCGAGTCAGCGTTGATGTGCCCGGCCGCTCCGATGGAGATCAGGTCGGCACCCCAAGCGCTGGCAAACTGCGCCGCGCGCTCCGGGCTGCAATACGGATCGTCACTGCTGGCCACCAGCATGCTTTTGAACGGCAACCGTTGCAGCAGCGGCGGCGACCAACTGGCCAACAGTGCGCGCAGTTCGTCGCGCTCAACATCGCCTGGCGCCACCAGCAAAGCGCCGTGGATGCGATCCGTGTTGTTCGAAATTGCCGCCCAGGCAGCCACCAACTGGCAACCCAGGCTGTGCGCCACCAGCACCACCGGCACCTCCAGCGACAGCACCACATCTTCCAGCCGCACAATCCAGTCGCCGCGCAGCGGCCGCAGCCAATCGTGCTGCTGTACCCGCTGGCAGCCAAACCGTTCTTGCCACCGGCTTTGCCAGTGGCCCGGGCCTGAGTCTTGCCAGCCCGGCAGCAAGAGGATTTGCCGAGCTTGAATTGCTATATCTGTCATAGCTGTTAGCGCTTGTTCTATATGGGATAGAAGCTGATGTGTCTTACATTTTCTGGACGCGCTCAACCATCTCCTGGGCGAACGCTACAAAGGCCTGCGAACCCTTGGCTGAAGGGTCGAACACGACGCCTGGCACGCCGTAGCTGGGCGCCTCGGCCAGGCGCACGTTGCGCGGAATGATGGTGTTAAACACCTTGTCGCCAAAGCGCGCCTTGAGCTGCTCGCTGACCTGCTGCTGCAAGGTGATGCGCGGATCAAACATCACACGCAGCAAGCCAATGATGGCCAGCTCTTTATTAAGGTTGGCGTGCACCTGCTTGATGGTGTTGACCAGGTCGGCCAGGCCCTCCAGCGCAAAATATTCGCACTGCATCGGCACAATCACGCCATGTGCGCAGCACAGGCCATTGAGCGTCAGCAGCGACAGACTGGGCGGGCAGTCGATCAGAATAAAGTCATATTCACCCTCGACTTGCGCCAATGCGGTCTTGAGCCTCTTTTCGCGCCGCTCCAGCGCCACCATTTCAACTTCGGCACCGGCCAGTTCTCGGTTGGCGCCCAAAATGTCGTAGCCACAACCGGCATCCAGCAACTTGGGGCTTTGCACGCGCGCCTGTGCCACCGTGGCAGATCCGAGCAAAACGTCATAGACACTGAGTTCAAGCTGGCGTTTGTCGATGCCCGAACCGGTGCTGGCGTTGCCCTGCGGGTCCAGGTCCACCAGCAACACACGTTGCCCCACTTTGGCCAGACCAGCGGCCAAATTGACGGTCGAGGTGGTCTTGCCGACGCCGCCTTTTTGATTGGCGATGCAGAAAATTTTGGCCATGGGTATGTCACTCAAAAAAATGGACGGCGGGCGGTGGGCATTGTTTCACGTGAAACGCTG
>JAQTSL010000257.1 GCA_028711355.1 Rhodoferax sp. | reverse complement strand
CCCTTGCCCTATTACCCGGATGTGCCCGGTGCACCGCAAAACACCGTGATTGGTGGCGCCAGCCTGTGGGTCATGGCCGGCAAAAAAGCGGACGAGTACAAGGGGGTAGCCAAGTTCTTCAACTACATCTCCAGCCCAGAGGTGCAATCGGCCAGCCACAAGCGCACCGGCTACCTGCCCATCACCACCGCGGCGTTTCAGTTGACTGAAAAATCAGGCTTTTACAAAGCCAACCCGGGCTCTGACGTGGCGGTGAACCAGATGGTGCGCAAGGTCACCGACAAGTCGCGCGGCATCCGTCTGGGCAACTATGTGCAGATCCGCACCATTGAAGACGAAGAACTTGAAGGCGTCTGGGCTGGCAAAAAAACGGCCAAAGAAGCGCTTGACGGTATCGTGACACGCGGTAACGAACTGCTGGCACGGTTTGAAAAGGCCAACAAGAAATAAGCTTCCCACACGTGATAAAAGCGTGAGCTGGCTTGGAAAAACGCGTTTATTTCCGCTCGGCCTGGCTGCCTTGGGTGCTGATGGCGCCCCAGGTGGCCGTGATCGCCCTGTTTTTCTTCTGGCCCGCAGCACAGGCGCTGGTGCAGTCACTACAGCAATCGGATGCCTTTGGCACCTCGGTGGAATGGGTCGGGCTGGAGAACTTTCGCAATCTCTGGAATGATGAGACCTACCTTGCGTCGTTTTACACCACGGCCGTGTTTTCCAGCCTGGTGGCGGTGCTGGGTATTGGCATCTCATTGTTGCTGGCGGTTTTTGCTGACCGTATCGTCAAAGGCGCTTTGGCCTACAAAACCCTGTTGATCTGGCCCTACGCCGTGGCGCCCGCCGTGGCCGGGGTGCTGTGGTTGTTCATGTTTGCACCCAGTGTGGGTGTGGTGGCGTATTGGCTGAACGCTGCGGGTATTGAATGGAACCACCTGCTTAACAGCACCCATGCCATGGCGCTGGTGGTGATGGCCGCGGTGTGGAAGCAGATTTCGTATAACTTTTTGTTCTTTTTGGCAGGACTGCAAAGCATCCCCAAGTCGTTGATTGAGGCCGCTGCCATTGATGGCGCACGGCCGTGGCGGCGCTTTTGGACGATGGTGTTTCCGTTACTGTCGCCCACCACGTTTTTCCTGCTGGTGATCAACATCGTCTATGCGTTTTTTGACACCTTTGCCATCATTGACGCGGCCACGCAAGGCGGCCCGGGCAAAGACACCGCCATTCTGGTCTATAAGGTTTACTTCGATGGCTTCAAGGCGATGGACTTGGGCGGCTCGGCGGCCCAATCGGTGGTGCTGATGGTGATCGTGGTGGCGTTGACCGTGGTGCAGTTTCGGTTTGTCGAGAAGAAAGTGAACTATTGATGGTTGAACGCCGCCCGTTCCTGACCTTTTTGTCACACGCCGTGCTGGTACTGGGCGTGCTGGTGGTGGCGTTTCCGCTCTATTTGACGGTCATGGCATCGACCCAAACCTCGCAGGCGATTGTGCAAACCCCCATGCCGCTGCTGCCGGGCGGGCACCTGATCGAGAACTACACCGCTGCCTGGAACGGTACCGGTGGCGGCTCGGGCTCCAAAGCCCCGGTCGGTCAAATGATGGTAGTGAGCCTGGTGACTGCGCTGGTGATTGCGATTGGCAAAATTGCCATTTCGCTGCTGTCGGCGTTTGCCATCGTGTATTTCCGCTTTCCGTTTCGGATGGCATTTTTTTGGGCCATCTTCATTACCCTGATGCTGCCGGTGGAGGTGCGCATTGGCCCAACCTACAAGGTGGTGTCCGATCTGGGCATGCTCAACAGCTACGCCGGGCTGACAATCCCGCTGATTGCCTCAGCCACTGCCACCTTTTTGTTCCGGCAATTCTTTTTGACCGTGCCCGAAGAGTTGCTGGAAGCCGCCCGTATGGATGGCGCGGGGCCGATGCGCTTCTTTTGGGACGTGCTGGTGCCCTTGTCCAAGACATCGATTGCGGCGCTGTTTGTCATCCAGTTCATTTACGGCTGGAACCAATACCTGTGGCCGCTGCTGGTGACGACGTCGGAAGACATGTACCCGGTGGTGATTGGCATCAAGCGCATGATCTCGGGCGGCGACTCCGAGATGGAGTGGAACATCGTCATGGCCACCGCCGTGCTGGCCATGCTGCCGCCAGCGCTGGTGGTGATGCTGATGCAGAAATGGTTTGTCAAAGGGTTGGTGGATACTGAAAAATGAAAACCTTAGTAAATGTGCTTGCGTGACAGACCAAGATTTGCGCAGCAAATTTGCTCTGTCACCAACTGATCAAGGAATTGCGAGACAGACCGACTGAATTTATGGCCTCCATCACATTAAAAAATATCGTCAAACGCTACGGTCTCGGAAAAACCGCCAGCCAGGTCGTCCATGGCGTCAGCGCCGAGATTCATGATGGCGAATTTGTCGTCATCGTCGGCCCCTCAGGCTGTGGCAAATCAACCCTGCTGCGCATGGTGGCTGGGCTGGAAGAAGTCTCCGGGGGCGACATCTCGATCGGCGGGCGGGTTGTCAACGACCTGGAGCCGTCCGAGCGCGACATTGCCATGGTGTTCCAGAACTACGCGCTCTACCCGCACATGAGCGTGTTTGACAACATGGCTTACGGCCTGAAAATTGCCAAAGTGCCACCCGCCGAGATCAAGACGCGCGTTGACAAGGCAGCCAGCATTCTGGAAATTGGTCCGTTTCTGGCACGCAAGCCGCGCGAACTTTCTGGCGGACAACGCCAGCGCGTGGCGATGGGCCGCGCCATCGTGCGACAGCCACAGGTGTTCTTGTTTGACGAACCGCTCAGCAATCTGGACGCCAAGCTGCGGGCACAAACGCGGCTGGAAATCCAAAAGCTGCACCGCGAACTCGGCATCACCAGTCTATTTGTCACGCATGACCAGGTCGAAGCGATGACTCTGGCGCAGCGCATGATGGTGATGAACGCCGGCGTAATGGAGCAATTTGACACGCCAGACGAGGTCTATAACCGCCCGGCCACCACTTTTGTGGCCAGTTTCATGGGCTCGCCACCGATGAACCTGCTCAAAAACGCGCCCGACGCTCCGCCCGACACCATCGTCGGCGTGCGCCCGGAGCACCTGGATATCACCCCCACCGGTTGGGCGCTGCAAGTCGAAGCGGTTGAAATGCTGGGCGCTGAACGCCTGACCTACGGCCGTTGGCTGCATGGCGTAGCGGACGAACTGGTGATCGTGCGCACCGACGCCTCCAGCGCCAGCGCCAACCCTGGCAGCACCTTGTTTGTGACCCCCCGGATCGACAAGATTCACCACTTTAATGCCCTTACGGGCCGTCGCATAGAGGCACAACCATGACCCGTCCGCTCCAACCCGGCCAATGGCCGTATCCGCGCTGGATCGCGCACCGTGGCGCGGGCAAACTGGCGCCCGAGAACACGCTGGCCGCTTTTCGCGCTGGCGCGGCCCACGGCTACCTGATGTTTGAGTGCGACGTCAAACTCAGCCTGGATGGTGTGCCGTTCTTGCTGCACGACGACACGCTGGCGCGCACCACCAATGCGCAAGAAGCGCTGGGCATAGGCTTGAGCGGGGTGGCAGGCGAACACCCTTGGGGCACACTGGCGCTGCTGGACGCCGGTAGCTGGCATTCACCCGCGTACGCGGGTGAGCCGTTACCCACCTTTGAAGCCATTGCACGTTACTGTTTGCAGAACAATTTTTTTCTGAACATCGAAATCAAACCCACCCCGGGCACCGAATACCACACTGGCCAGGTGGTGGCCAGCCACGCGGCGCGGCTCTGGCACGGTGCCGGCGTGCCGCCGTTGCTCACCTCTTTTGACGTTCCAGCGCTCGAGGGGGCGTTGCAGTCGCAACCAAATTTGCCGCGCGGCTTGTTGCTGGACCGTTTGTGGGCGGGGTGGCTTGAAACTGCGCTAAGCCTGAGTTGTGTGGCCGTGGTCTGTGACCACCTGCTGTGGGACAGGTCAAGCGTGACGCAGGCCCAAAGCGCGGGCCTGAAGACCCTGAGCTATACCGTCAACGACGAGCAGACAGCACGGCGGCTACAGGCGCTCGGTCTGGACGGCATCATCACCGACCGCGTGGACTTTTTCCCCGCTGCCACCACCACTGCAGCGTAGCCAGCAGCAGCACCAGCGCCAGGTAGGTCCCGATTTTTGCGTCGCGGCCAAACAGCACCATTCCAGCCACAAGCAGGACACTTCCAACTGCAAATAAAATAGCTGCTTGTGCTTGATAACTATGGGCCGGTGCGCAATTTTTCAACAAAAATCGCGAAATCGCTGGCAACAACAACGCCAACCAGAATGCTGGCGCCAACAAGTTGACCGTGTGATTGAGCAGTGCCCAAAAGCCCATGAAGGATGCTCCCGCTGTGATGACAAAAAATGATCCAGATCAACCCGCAACGCAACTGATTTTATAATCCGGTCATGGCAGTCTGGGCCTTAGGCATCAATCACAAAACCGCCCCGCTCGATCTGCGCGGCCGGTTCGCGTTCGCCATCGAGCAAGTCGCCCCAACGCTGCTCGCGTTTCGCGGTGCGCTGCCCAACCACCCCGAGGCGGCGCTGATCTCCACCTGCAACCGCACCGAAATCTATTGCGCCTGTGAACAGCCCCAGTTGCAGCTCACTTTGGACTGGCTGGCACAAAGCGGCGGGGTTGACCCCGAGCAGTTGCGCCCGCACGCCTACACGCTGCAAGACGGCGTGGCCGCGCGCCACGTGTTTCGGGTGGCCAGCGGGCTTGACTCGATGGTGCTGGGCGAAACGCAGATTCTGGGTCAGATGAAAAACGCCATCCGCGCCGCCGAAGAAGCCGGCGCGCTGGGCAACACCCTGAGCCAGTTGTTCCAGCGCTCGTTTGCGGTGGCCAAAGAGGTGCGCAGCTCGACCGAAATCGGTGCCCACTCGATCAGCATGGCAGCGGCCGCCGTGCGCTTGGCTGGCCAGTTGTTTGAAGACCTCAAAGAGGTCAAGGTGCTGTTTGTCGGTGCCGGTGAAATGATCGACCTGTGCGCCACCCACTTTGCCGCCAAAAGCCCCAAAAAAATCGCCATTGCCAACCGCACGCTGGCCAACGGCGAAGAACTGGCCAGCCGCTTTGGCGCCGAGGTAATGCAGCTCTCGGATATGCCCGACCGGCTGCACGAATTTGACGCAGTTATCAGTTGCACCGCCAGCACGCTGCCGCTGATCGGCCTGGGTGCGGTCGAACGCGCCCTCAAAAAGCGCCGCCACCGCCCGATGTTCATGGTGGACCTGGCGGTACCGCGCGACATCGAAGTCGAGGTCAAAGAGCTCGAAGACGTCTATCTCTACACCGTCGATGACCTGGCTGGCGTGGTGCAAAACGCGCAGGCCAATCGGCAG
>JAQTSL010000256.1 GCA_028711355.1 Rhodoferax sp. | reverse complement strand
CACGTACAGGGCGTAGCCCCCCATGTCGAGAAATTCGGAGACGCTATTCCACTGCATATTCGGCCTTTACTGTGCTTTTGACCCAATCGGTATGACGCTCACGCTCCAGAATGATGCTGCGCACGCAGCAGGATGATGGCGATGGCGTACATCCAGAACGCCACCACCATGATCAGCATGCCCACCAGCATCGGTGTCGCCATCGAAGCACCCTTCATCGACACCGAGGCGCCTTGGTGCAGTGTGTTCCACCACTTGACCGAAAAGTAGATGATTGGCACGTTGACCGCACCCACCAACGCCAGCACGGCACCGGCCTTGTCGGCACGGCGCGGGTCGTCGATGCTGGCCTGTAGCGCCAGGAACCCCAGGTATAAAAACAAAAGAATCAGCTCTGAGGTCAGGCGTGCGTCCCAAACCCACCAAGCGCCCCACATTGGCTTACCCCAGAAGGCGCCGGTGACCAACGACAAAAAGGCGAACAGCGCACCGGTGGGAGCCAACGCTGTGGCCATCATGCCCGACAAGCGTGTGTTGAACGCCAGTCCAAAGCCGGCCCAACCCGCCATCACCAGGTAAATAAACATGGATAACTGTGAGGCGGGCACGTGCACAAAGATGATGCGATAGCCTTGGCCTTGCTGGGCATCAACTGGCGCGACAAAAAACGAGATGTAGAGCCCGACGACGGTCAGAATCGTAGCCAAACCGGCAAACCAGGGCCACATCTTGCCGGCCAAAAAGTAGAAGTTTTGCGGTGCCGCAAACTTGAACCAGTGAATATCAGATGACTTCATTCGAGTGAGATCCTCAGTGCGGCCGACGTGGCCATCGGCGAAAAGAAAAGTGAGAGTACCAGCAACGCGGCCAATAGCGACAAGTGCCCGCCGATGCCCAGACCGGCAGCGTCGGCTTCGACCGCCCCTGCGCCAAAAATGAGTACTGGAATGTAAAGCGGCAGGATCAATAAAGAAAGCAAAACCCCTGCGCCGCGTACGCCCAATGTCAGCGCAGCGCCGATGCTGCCAACCAGGCTGAGTGTGGGGGTGCCCAGCAACAGCGTTAGCACCAACAATCCCAATGCGCGCCCGTCCAGGCCGAACTGAAGGCCCAGCACCGGTGCAATCAGCACCAGTGGCAGACCTGAAATCAAAAAGTGCGCCAGCGCCTTGGCCAGCACCAGCAGCCCCAGCGGCGTAGAAGACAGGATCATCTGCTCCAAAGAGCCGTCAGCGTAGTCGGTAGCAAACATACGCTGCAGCGACAGCATCGCCGCCAACAGCGCGCTGACCCACAAAATGCCAGGTGCCATGCGCATCAGCAAATTGGTCTCAGCGCCCACACCCAGCGGGAACAGGCTGGTCACCACCATGAAAAACATCAGCGGTGTCAGCACTTCGCCTTTTTGGCGCATGCCCAGCGCAATTTCGCGCTTGAGCACGGCCAGCATGACCTGCGGCAAACCAAGGACGGGCAGGGATCGGCTCATAGGGCTTGCAGCTCCAGCATTTGCGGCGGGATGTCGCCAATCGGTACCCGCTGGTGGCTGGTCACCACCGCCAGGCCGCCGTCCTTTAAATGGTCCGCAATCATGTCGGCCAGCATCTTGACGCCGCCTTCGTCCATCGCCACATAAGGTTCGTCCAGCACCCACAGCCGTGCCGGGCTCAGCGCTAACCGCGACAGCGCAACGCGCCGCTTTTGGCCTTGCGACAGGTGCCGCACCAATTGTGTGGAGCGACCACGCAGGCCAAAGCGTGCCAGCACATCCTTGCTGCGATGGGGGTTGAGGGCACGTCCGGCCAGTGCGGTGGTAAATGCCAGGTTTTCTTCGACTGTCATCGACTCTTGCAGACCGTTCAGGTGCCCCAGATAACACAGGTCCTGGTGGTACGCGTCGGTTTGCGCGTGGATCGACTTGCCGTTCCACAAAATGTCACCGGCACCGATCGATGCCAGCCCGCACACCATGCGCAGCAGGCTGGTCTTGCCGACCCCGTTGGCGCCAGCGACGTACAGCCAGCAGCCGGCGGTGAGCGTGCAATCGACATTTTTAAATAGCTCGCGCCCACCCTTGGAGCAACCAAGCTTGTCAAACGTGAGGGTCGATGGAGATTTCAAAATAGTCCAGATGATGGGCCAACGAGCGGCGGATTTTAGGGTGAACCCTCGGCTTGTGCGCAGCGCAGGGGGACTTTCACTTGATTTGCATCAACAAATGTGCCGACATCTGCGACCCCGTGACTCGATCCTTCGCGTGAAAGAATAGGTTGTCATACCGGGCCACGACCCGGTATCCATGTATTTGAAGCCATGGATTGCGGATCGGAATCTGCAACGACCGCCATCGTTCAGGCGTCGGGGTGGTGTGAAAGACCATGGTCGTTAACGCGAAATACCTTCAATCTGGTCCGGTAGCGCCAGTTTTGCACAGGTGGCATGTAAAGACGAACTGCATTTCATGCTTGTGGTTCGCGATCTGCGGCCATGAATCTGAGGTTAGCGCAGTTTGGTCAGCACTACTTTCTGATAAAGCCCACCGAAGTAGGTTTCTTTTTTCATGGGTGCTTTTTGGTACTGGGTTGGTAGCCAGTCGGTGATCTGGCCGTTCCAGAGGTCCATGGCAAACGGCTCCAACGTGGTCAGGATCGGCACCATGATGTAGCGGAACGGGTTGATCGTCACCGGGCGGTGGTAATCGACAAACACCACTTTGCCACCTGGCTTGGTCACGCGCAGTGCTTCAGCGATGGTTTTGCGGCGCACCTCTAGCGGCATTTCATGCAGCAAAAAGAAAACCAGCGTGGCGTCGTGACTGGCGTCTTCAAAGTGCATTTGAGAGGCATCCTGCTGCGAGATGGTGACTTTTTTCTGGTCAGTCAGCTTCTGGTGCATATTCTTGATCTGCACCGGTGCTACATCGATTACGTCAAGATGACCTTGCGGTCCCAGGCGTTCGACCAGTTTTTCGGTGAAGTTGCCATATACACAAGCAACTTGCAACAGGCGACCGTTGGTGGCATCGCTCAATTCGTCCAGTGCCAAATCGCGCAAGCGTGAGAAATTGCCCCACAAAATGAGGTTCACCAACCATTGCCGCTCAAACACGCGCACCGCGTTGGGGTGGGTGTAGGCCCACCAATAGGTTTGCTCCAGATACTCGGGTACCGCCACTGGCGGCCGACTAAAAGATGTGCCAGTAGCCAGAACGGCCTCGGCCTGGATGTTTCGCCTGTTTTCAAATGTCATGGCTTCAATCCAGATTACGATTTAAGCAGGCCTTCGGCACGCAGTGCCTCTTGCACCGCCGACCGCGCCCCGACCCGCGCCATGAATGCGCCCAGATGCGGCAGATCGGCAATGTCGATGCCCACGTACTTGCCCCAGCCGACCACCACAAACAGATAAGCGTCGGCCACGGTGAAGGTGTCGCCCATCAGATAGTTCTTGCCTGCCAGTTCACCGTCCACCCACTTCAGTCGCCCGGCCAGGCGGCTGATGGCTATCGCCTTGGCTTCTTCGGGCATGCCTGGCGTGAACAGCGGCGAAAAGCCCTTGTGCAGCTCGGTGCTGATGGTGTTGAGCCACTCCTGTAGTTTGTAGCGCTCCCAACTGCCGTTGGGCGGCGCTAATTTTTTGGCGGGCACCAGGTCAGCCAGGTACTGCACGATGGCCGGGCCTTCATGCAGGGTGCGACCGTCGTCAAGCGTCAGGAATGGCACATAACCGAGCGGGTTGATGGTGTAGTAATCGGTACCGTCAGCCAGCTTGTGTGTTTTGGTCGGTGCGGCAATGGCCTCAAACGCCAGCCCGGCTTCTTTCAATACGATATGCGGCGACAGCGAACAAGCGCCAGGTGAGTAATACAGTTTCATGCGTTTTCTCAAGCAGGGTGAAGGGGGTTACCGGGGTCAATAACGGAGCGGCCGGAATGCTAACGCACCTGGGCTGTTGGTGCTGATCAGGGGTTGTTGCAGGCGTTCGACCAGAGCCAAGAGTTTAATGCATTATTTGCCTCTGGCGCCTATCTGAAAAGCGCTGATAGCTCTTAAATAAATAGCGTTAACGTGCAATAGTTGTGCTCAGGCGGTAGCTCAATGGGGGCCAGATCCCAATTCGGGCTCAAATCTTCAAACCAGTTAGCAACGCATCGCCGATTGGGCTCTGACCCCCATTCGGCGGTTTGTACAGACGATCAGTTTGGGACAGAGCAAAATTGCTGCGCAATTCTTAATTCGTCCCGCAAGGGTTTAGCAGGGTTTGAGCACCCGCGCCACCGGGTTGTGGCGCAGCCGGAACGCGTCTGGCATACCCGAGCCCAGCAGCGGACGCAGATACAACCTGAATGCGTCGGTCACGTCGGTGCCGTTGGCGGCGATGAATTCATCCTCCATCACACGCGATTTGCCAGCCACTTCTTCTATTGGCAGCAGCTCGTAATCGACCGAATAAAAACCGGTGCGCTTGATCGCCACCGAGCCGTCGCGCGTGCCCCACATGGCAAACTGCACCGCCTTTTCGCCGACTTCGCGCGCTTCGCGCTGATCAACATCGGATACGCAACCGATGAAGCTGCGTTGCAGGTAGCCAAAGGTGTCGCCGCGCACGCGTTTGATTTTCAATTTTGACTTGATTTCTTCGCAAAGCAGGTCGGCCAGCGCACCGTTGCCTGAGAGTTGTACGTTGCCGTGCGCGTCGTGCTCCATTTCTTTGGCCAGCAGTGCGGCAATCGGGGTGCCGCGCGCGTCGTGAATCCCTTCAGACACAGCAATCACGCAGCGTCCATGGCGCTCGTACATACTTTTGACGTTGCTGAGAAACTGTGTTAGGTCAAAGGTGCGCTCGGGTACATAAATCAGATGCGGGCCGTCGTCCGGGAATTTTTTACCCAAAGCGGACGCTGCCGTCAAAAAGCCGGCGTGGCGGCCCATCACCACGCCCACATAGACCCCCGGCAGTGCGGCGTTGTCGAGGTTAGCACCGGCAAAGGCCTGCGCCACAAAACGCGCGGCACTTGGAAAACCGGGCGTGTGGTCGTTGCCGACCAAATCGTTGTCGATGGTCTTGGGGATGTGGATGCAGCGCAGCGCGTAATTGGCGTTGCGCGCCTCCTGGCTGACGATGCGCACCGTGTCGCTCGAATCGTTGCCGCCGATGTAGAAAAAGTGGCCAATCTGGTGCGCCTGCAGTACCCGAAAGATTTCGCGGCAATACGCTTCGTCGGGTTTGTCACGGGTCGAACCGAGCGCACTTGATGGGGTGTTGGCGACGTGTTCAAGGTTGTGGCTGGTTTCTTGGGTCAGGTCGACAAAGTTTTCATCCACAATGCCGCGCACGCCGTGATGTGCGCCGTAGATATGGCCAATTTGGCCAAAGCGGCGCGCTTCCCGTGCC
>JAQTSL010000018.1 GCA_028711355.1 Rhodoferax sp. | reverse complement strand
GTAGTCGATCGCCGTGCTGTTAAAACCAACCCAGGCGTACAGGCCCTTCATGAAACGGTTGCGCTCGGTCAGGCGCTTGAGCGCATCCACCACCTGGCGGTCCATCAACCGAAAGTCACCCGCGTTGGCCGGTATCTTGACGCGGTTGCCCAGGTTGACCAGCTTGTAGAACCAGCCGGTCAGCGTGATTTGCAGATTGGACTGGTCGTTGCGGGTGCGGCGGATGGCATACACCACATCGGCGCCGTCACGCCACTTGGCCAGCATATCGGGCACCAGCGACACCGGGTGTTGCCCGTCGCCGTCCATCAGCACCACCAGGTCGCCCTGCGCGGCCTCAATGCCGGCGGTCAGCGCGGGTTCTTTGCCGAAATTGCGCGACAACTTTAAATAGACCAGTTGCGGGTGCTGTTGGCACAGCGCCTGCATCACTGCATCGGTGTCGTCGCGGCTGCCGTCGTCCACCACGATCAGCTCCAACTGGCGGACCAGCGGCGTCAGCGTGGCCAGCACCTCGGCCACCAGCGTTGACAGGTTGCGCGCCTCGTTGTAGGCCGGAATGACGCAGCTAAGTGAGGGGGACAGGGGGTGTCGGGTCTGCATAAGCCCGATCATGCCAAAAGAAAACCCCGCACAGCGTGACCGTGCGGGGTATTTTTACAGACAAAGTGGCTTGATCAGCCCTTGTTGCTCAGGCAGTTCTTCATGAACGCCTTGCGTGCGTCACCTTTGAGCGCCTTGTCTTTGGCATCTTTGTTGCAATTTTTCATTTTTTCTTGCTGCGCGGTCCTTTTGTCCGAGGCAGCGGGGGCAGCAGCCGGGGTGACAGCGGCGGCTGGAGCGGCGGCGGCAGGCTTGGCGCCCAGGCAGTCTTTCATGAACGCTTTGCGTTCGTCGCCCTTTTTGTCACCGGCGTCCTTATTGCAAGTGGCCATTTTGCCGTGCTGGGCGGATTTAGCTGCGGGTGCAGCAGCGGGGGCAGCTTCGCCAGCGGCCAAAGCGCTGCCCATCGAAAGTGAAAGACTCAACCCCAGCAGTGTTACCAGCTTGTTCATCTGTGATCCTTAATAATGTAAAGAAAAATCCCGATGCGGATTCAAGCACATAACGCTAACCAAGGCAAGGCTGGCTGGCTGGCTGGCGCTGCGGATATATCCCAAGACAATTTGACTCAGATCAGTCATTGGCAAAAAAAAAATATAGGCAATCGGTGCCACCGCGCGTATCCTACGGCCTTCGCGTTGCCGCAAGGCCGGTGCGTTTGGGGGTGGCCTCACCGGTCAACCGCCAGGTGCCGGTAAACCGGTCAGAAATTGCTGTCAAGGAGTGTTGGATGCGTATCAAGTATTTGCTGGCCGTTGTTGGCTTGGTCCTGTTCAACCCGCTGGGCGCTGCCTGGGCCGCTGAACCGGTGGGCGCGGCGGTGTGCGTCAAATGTCATGACGCCGAAGAGCGCCCCGACAACAGTAAGACGGCGCACGGCTTCAGCACCGACTCACGGGTGCCAGACTGTATTTCGTGCCACGGCGCCAGTGACGACCACGCTAAAAACCGGCGTCAGCCCGGCGCAAAAGGTCGGCCTCTTCCTGACCGCAATTTTGGTAAGACAGCCAACACACCCGCCCACCAGCGCACTGAAACCTGCATGACCTGCCACGCCAAAGACGCCAAACGCGCCTTGTGGTCGGGCAGCCAGCACGACGCGGCCGATGTCGCCTGTGATAGTTGCCACAAAAATCACGACAACCAGGACAAGGTACGCAACCGCGCCAGCCAGGCCGAGGTTTGCTACACCTGCCACAAAGAGCAACGCGGCCAAATGAACAAGGCGTCGCACCACCCGGTGGCCGAAGGCAAGATGAGCTGTTCTGACTGCCACAACCCACACGGCTCGGCTGGCCCCAAACTGCTCAAGCGCGACAGTTTGAACGACACCTGCTACACCTGCCACGCCGAAAAGCGCGGCCCGTTTGTGCACCAGCACGACCCGGTGACCGACAACTGCAGCAACTGCCACGTGGCCCACGGCAGTCAAAACGCCGCCATGCTGACAACGCGTACACCTTTGCTGTGCCAACAATGCCATGCCACGGCGCACCCGGCCTCTGACGTTGGCACGCTGACCGGCGGCACCGCCGCGCTCAACAGCGCCGGTATGTGGCAAGGCCGCAGTTGCCTGAACTGCCACACCCAGGTGCATGGCTCCAACAACCCCTCAACCACCCTGATGCCGGCCCAGCGTCTGATGCGTTAAGCAAGAAAGAGCAAAAATGAACTCCATCACTTTTCCATTTCGCGCTCGTCGCAGTGCCGTCGCCCTGGCCGTCGGTTTAGTCGTTGGTTTTGCCTGTCTGGGCGCGCACGCGCAGGGTGCCAAAGTTGACGCCAGCGTCAGCGTTGGTGTGGCCGCCGTCGATGGCGGCAGCGCCGACCGGGCCCATTTTGACCACTACAGTGGCTTGCAAAACAATAGCGTCGTTGGCTTGCTGGGTATCGACTACAGCTTGCGTGACGAAGGCGCTGGCAAATGGGTTGACCTCACCGGCAGCAATTTGCTGGGCGAGTCGCGCGAGCTTAACTTTGTCTGGAAAAACCCGGGCTTGTGGAAGTTCAACGCCAACTATGGCGAGCTGGTGCAGCAAGACCCCAACACCGTCAACACCGGCTTGTTGGGCATCGGTTCGACCCAGCCAACAGTGCAAGTGGTTGCCCCTGGTTTTGGCAATAACTTGAACCTGCAAACCAAACGCACCGGCCTGGGGCTGGGTTTTACGCGCATCATCTCGCCGGCCTGGCAGGTGGCGGTGGATGTGAAAACCGAAAACAAGGACGGCGCGCGGCTGTCGGGTGCCTATCTCAACTGCATCACGCTTACCTCGGCCAATTGCACCGCCCTCGGTGCTGGTCTGCTACCGGTCACGTTGCTGCCAGAGCCGATCAAATCGAACCATACGCAGGTTGAAACCCGTCTGAGCTATGGCGCGGACAAGCTGCGCCTGAGCCTGGGCTATTACGGCTCGTTTTACCGCAACAGCAACGCCGCGCTTGACCCCAGCGGCGCCGGTGTCGCAGCGGCCTTGCTGGCCTTGCCGCCTGATAACGAGGCACACCAGTTTGACCTGAGTGGCAGCTACGACATTAACCCCACCACGCGCGGCACGCTCAAATTAGGCTACGCCACCGCGCTGCAACGCGCCAGTTTTGTCGGCGCCGGTGCCGGTGTCAACGCCGGTGTCGGTACCAACCTGGATGCGCTAGTGATCACCAGCTCGGCCAAGCTCGGGCTCAGCGCGCGTCCCATGCCCAAACTGTCCCTGTTGGCAGACCTGAATTACCAAAACAAAGACGACCAAACGCCCTTGCTCAATTACAACCTGGTCGGCACCAACCGCCAGTTGCCCAACACCAAAGTGCACTCCAAGGCGCAAGCCAGTTGGCAATTTAGCCGCGATTACCGTGGCACGGTCGGTGCCGACTACGAATTTATTGACCGCGGCACCTTTACCGCCAGCAGCATCGTCAGCGGTGTCAACGCGCTGCGCCAACAAACCGCCGAGACCACGCTGCACGCCAACCTGAAGCGCCAATTGGCCAACAACGTGAGCGGCTCGGTGGGCTTTTCCAGCAGCCGTCGCAATGGCTCCAATTGGTTGGTTCCCAATGTGACCGGCATCCCGGGCATTTATGATGTCACCAACCCTGCCGTCACTTTTGCCGCTACCCCTGGGGCGGTCTTTATGCCGACGCTGGCCGACCGCCAGCGTGACAAGTTCAAGCTGGCGGCTGACTGGCAAGCCAGCGAACAGCTCAGCCTGCAATTTAACGCCGAGACCGGCACCGACAGCTTTACCACCCCTACGGTCTATGGCCTGCGCGACAGCCGCATGAGCTTGTTGGGTGTGGATTGGTCTTACACCCTGTCTGACAACTGGGCCATGACCGGGTACCTGGCGCAAAGCACCCAGACCCTCAACCAGGCGCGCTACGCTGGCACTGTCATGGCGGTTGATAACACCAATCTGGCTGCCTCGATTGGCATGACCGGCAAGGCCAACGCCAAGTGGCAAGTGGGCGCCAGCCTGGCGTACGTGGATGACAAAAATAGCTACGCCCAGTCGCCCGATGCCTCCGCTGCTGCCAGCGTAGCCACCCAACTGGCTACCAGCGGCGGTTTGCCCGACACCAGCTACCGCCAAACCGCACTCAAGTTGTTTGCCAACTATGCGTTAGAGAAAAAATCGTCGCTGCGCTTTGACCTGATTCACCAGCGCACCAGCGTCAATGACTGGGCCTGGGCGTCCAATGGTGTGCCGTTTGTCTATGCCGACGGCAGCACCGTGACGCAAAGTGCCGATCAAAACGTCAGCTTTATCGGTGTTACGTATGTCTATCAGTTGCGCTAAAGCAGTGTGTCGGGTGATCCAAGCTTTACCAAAAATAGCGCGTAAATTGATCCAACGCAAATCTGGCGTGTAGTGGCGCACACAGAATGGCCGCTTATGTTACGAAAATGCAATATGTTGGGTTGATGTTTTCATGTTTTTATGTTAGTCGTGTCCGCCGTCAGTCAGTTTTATTGTTCGTCAGTCAAATTGGTTTTTTTAACCTTAATGCCTAAGGAGGCTAAAGTGAAATCTTCAGAGCTATCAAGCAAGAGTCGATCGTCCCCCCATTGGATCAAGTTTGCCGCGGCCAGCTTGATAGCTGCTGCCATCGCCGGATGCGGCGGCGGCGGTACCGGGGCTAACACACCGGTAACTGTGAGTGGCAATGCGACAGCGGCCTCGGCCACAGCAGCTGCCGCCTGGAAAGTCCTCCAGCCGCAGATCACCATCACCAGTGCAGCAATACCCGCCACAGGTAACCCGGTGATTCAATTCACGGTGACAGATACCGACGGCAAGCCAGTCACGGGTCTGGACAATTATTCCCAAGCCACTACGGCTTGGGTTAAGGCACTGACCAACGTCAGTTTCACACTCGCCAAGCTGGTTCCTGCTGCCAACGGGGAACCCAGTCGCTGGGTCAGTTACAACGTAGTACGACCCCCAACGATCGCCGAGAGAAATGGAACGCTCACCAATAAAGCCTGTGACGCAACCACCAACGCTACATGGTGCGGCACCTTCCCGGCGGCTGATAGCCAGGGTACCTTAGTGGATAACGGTGACGGTAGCTACCAGTACACCTTTTACCGCGATCCCAAGCAAGCGGAAACTATCGTAGGAACACTGATTGACAACGGTACGGCATTGAAAGCCGACTTGGTCGCCGTACCCGGCGATCTGGCCTATGTGCCTACTGCCACGCACCGCGTCGGCATCATGATCACCGGCAATGCACCAGGCACCGGCACCAACAACCCGACGGCTGCTACAACGGGTTACCCAACGGCCGTCGCAATGGATGTGGCTGGCAATGCCACTTATGACTTTATTCCGGCAACCGGTGCGGCTGTGACGGCAACAGATACGTCACGTGATATTGTCAATATCAACACCTGTGCCACTTGCCATAACAAAAAAGGCATCGGCCACAACACCCGGCGCGACCCCAAGCTGTGCGTAACCTGCCACACCGACCAAACCAAGTTCAGCTATGTTGAAGTGGCAAAGACTGGCACAGCCCCAGGCCCATTTACCTACACAGCAACCACGGCGCGCGACCATTCCTATGGTAAGGTCGGCGGCGAGTCAGCCTTCACCTATCCACGCATGATTCACCAGTACCACATGGGTAAATTGCTGAAAAATCAGGGTTACAACCTGAATAACCATTGCACACTGCCTGTAGCACCAGCAATCCTTGGAAGCAATACGTCAGCCTGCTTCAACACCGTAGCGTTGCCGATGGATGTGCGTAACTGCACCACTTGCCACGACGGTGCAGCCACCGGCGTGAAGGCAGTCAAAGACGGTGACAACTGGAAGAACGTACCCAGCGCTATGGCTTGCGGCTCTTGCCATGACGGCATCAATTTTGCCGACGACACAGGTATTCGCGCAAACGGTGCTGCAACTGGTCACGGTCGCAATAACATTAGTCGCAATTTGGCTTGCAGTGGTTGCCATACGCCTGCTGATAATGCGCTGTATCACAGTGACACGGCTGCTGTTTCTAATGTCGGCACAACACTGCCACGCAAACCGATGTCCACTGCTGCTGCACGCACCATGAGTGCAGTGATCAGCGGTGCTGCCGTGGATGCAAGCACAGGCAATGTGACGGTCAGCTTCAAGGTTCTTGATGGTGCGACCGAGGTGACAGACCCAGCGGCGATCTCTGGTTTGCAAATCTCGCTGGCTAGGTTGAACCCGGCGGTCAATGGCGCATCGACCGATTGGCAGAGCTATACCGGCAAAGCCCGTACCACGGTTGCAGCTAATCCGCCCGTGATTCAAGGCTACAGTGAAACGGCTTTGATGAGTAATGTCACGATCGATGCCACAACCCATGTTTGGACCTACAAGTTCCAACTGCTCAATGGCAGCACACCGGGTGACATCAGAACCATCGACCATGTTCACAACCTCTCTTCGGCTTCCGTAACTGGCCCCTATTCAGCCGCTTCGGCACCGAGTTTGGCCAAGCTGGTTGCCTATGAGCCTACATTGACACACCGTATCGGTATGGAGTTCAGCAAAGCGGCTGTTCCTGCAGTCGGGGCCACACCCGCTGTTGCTGCCGTTGCTAACAAGTTCAACGCCATCTACGACTGGGTGCCCGCCGGTGGAACTGCACAAACCCGCAACATCGTATCGATGAACTCATGCAACTCTTGCCATAATGGTCTGAAGATTCACAAAGGCTATACCACTGAGTACTGTGTAACCTGCCACAACGCCAACACCATGGATCCTTCAAGTGGCATCTTTGATGACGCAACTGGTGTTACGTTCTCTGGCAAAGGCAGCAAAACAGTGGATCTGCAAGTCATCGTGCACAAACTGCACATGGGCAATAAGTTGCCAAGCGTTGCGGCTGGCACACCGTTCCAGATCAATGGTGCGGGTCATGACTACAGCAATATTGCTTACCCAGGTGTGATCAATAACTGCGAGGTTTGCCATAGCCCAACCGCCAAGAAGGCGAACGGGACAACGGCACTTGAAAATGCCGCCAACTGGTACACCATGCCCACCAAGGCAGCTTGTGCGACCTGTCACGACGGCGCTTCGACTGTCGCACACGTTGATGCACAAACCACCACGGCTGGCTATCAAACCTGTGTGACTTGCCATGGCCCGAACAGCTCGCTGGGCGTGGATGTGAAGACAGTGCACAGCAAAAAGATTCCCAAGTGAAATCGGCGGCAGATGGGCTAACCATGCCTGTCTGCCCGTCGCGCTGCAATAGCGTCTGAAATAGCAAGCCTGCGACCCGCAAACGGCAACGTATGCGGGTTGTTTTTTCAGTCATTCCACAAGGTTTCAATTCATTATGAAAAAGCACTTGTTTTGTTCCACCCTCATGGTTGCGGCCATCACGCTGATGGCTGGCCAGACAATGGCTGCCGACAGTAAAGCGGCCCCAGTTCAAACTGCCGCCAGCAAACCAGCGGCGGCCAAAGTCAAACTTATTGACATCAACAGCGCCAATACCAAAACCTTGCTCACCTTGCCCGGCTTGACCGAGGCGCAGGCCAGCAAGATCATTGCCGCTCGCCCCTTGGGCAGCAAGGCCTGGCTCGTGACCAAAGACATCATCTCTGCCGAACACTATGCAGAGCTCAAGAATTTAGTGGTTGCCAATCAGACAGCCCAAAAAGCCCCAAAGGCAACCCCTTGACGAAGCCCGCCTTTTTTACTGGAGTCCTCATGCGTTCCCTGTTGCGCCGTGCCCTGCTGCCCTGTTTGCTGTCGCCACTGCTGGCGCTGGCCGGCGCGCCGGTCAACCTGACGCAGGGCTGGAATTTGCTGGGCAACAGCGATGCCACGCCAATCGATGTGGCAAACCAGTTCAACAGTGCGCAAATTACCAGTGTCTGGAGCTGGAACAAAGCCACCGGCCGTTGGGCTTTTTATACGCAGTCGATGGCCGCTGACGTGCTGGCGGCCTATGCGCAAAGCAAGGGTTATGACGTGCTTTCCAGTATTGCCCCCAAACAGGGTTTTTGGGTCAATGCCGCAACGGACATCACACTGGCCGGGCCAGCCACCGCCACCGCAACGCTGTCCGCCGCCGACCTGGTGACAGGCTGGAACCTGCTAGCCAGCGCCGATAACAAGACACCGTCTGAGCTCAACAGCGCTTTGGGCAGCGGCTTGACCGCAGCCAACCAGACCATCAACACCGTTTGGGCCTGGGATGCCAGCCAAACCAAGTGGAAGTTTTACGCTCCCTCCCTGGAAAGCCAGGTCGGCACCGTGTTGGCCGACTACCTTGTCAGCAAGTCCTACCTGCCGTTTGCCAGTGCGCTGACCGCCACCGACGGTTTTTGGTTGAATGTGGCCGCTACTGGGCAAGCGCCGGCTGCCAGCAACCAACTTTTGCTGGCGGGCGATTCGATCACGTTTGACAACGGTTTTTTGCCCACCGCCTACACCTTGGCGCAATTTCAAACGTCGCCCGGCATCCCGGTGACATGGCCGGTTTTTGACGTGGCAGCACTCAAGTTGACGCTGGTCGATGCCGGCAACTTCACCGTGGCCGCCGGGCAGACCGTCAGTGTGGCGGTTTCGATCGTTGACACAGCGCAAGGTACCATCAAATTTTATCTGGACGATATTGCCGTGACCCAGACCGCCAGCGGCATCGTGCTAACCGTGCCAGCAGCACCGGTTGCCTGGGCCTATGGGGTGGCGACCAACGGCAGCGACGGGGCCTTCTTGAACAATTTAAGCAGTTCCGTCGCCAACGCCAGCGTCACCCTGGGTACGACGGGCAACAACGTCAGTAGCCTGGTCTTTGGCGCAGCCCTGAACAGCGCCCTCAATGGTGGTGGCGCTGCCAGCAATTTAAGCGGTACCTACAAAGTGACACTGGTGGTGACCAACCTGCCGCTGGCCCTGGCCAATGGCACACCGCTGGCCAGTTACACCATCACCGTTCCCAAATCGCTATCTGACGCAAGCAACGTCAGAACCATCACCGGGCTGGGCTTGGAAGGCTACATCAGCCTCAGTCCGCGGTAACCGGCGGATGATTTTTATTTTGCTCCATTTGACACGTAACTCCCAATGACTATTTCTGCTGTCCTAAACTGCCCGACCTGCACCGGCTGGCGGGCCAAATCAACTTTTATGGGGTCCTTCATGCAATCCAAACTCCGTTTATTCCCTCTGACAGCCGTGGTGCTGGTAGTGGCCGCCTGTGGTGGTGGTGGTTCGCCCACTTTTGTTGGGCCGATCTATACCGTCACTGACGGCCACGTCTCTGGTGCCACGGTCATCTGCCAAGTGGACCCCAACAGCGACAGTGCGGCCAGCCCCAACTTTGCCGCCATCGCACCGTCTGATGCCAATGGCCGGGTCCAGTTTTCACAAGCATGCAATGGGCAAACTGTGGCAAGCGGTGGTACCAACCCGGACGGTTTGCGGTTCATCGGGCGACTGCGGGCGCCAGCCAACGCCATCATGCTGACACCGCTGACCACGTTGATGACCGGCCCCAACGCGCTGACCGAAGCGCAGGTCATTGCGTTGATGGACTTGCCTGCTGGCACCAAATTGCTGACGACGGACCCTGGCAGCGACACCGAAGTACTGCTTCAGGCCAAATCTGTGGCGGTTCACCAATTGCTGTTGCAGGTGACCACAACGCTTGCCAAATTGGGCGGGTTAGACGTATCCATGACGGCAAGTGTCGCTGACGTTGCCAAGCTGCAACCGGTTTACGACGCGGTCAAAGATGCCCTGGTGCAGACCTTGAAAGATACCACCTTGCCGCCCCCGATGGGTGTCACGGGAGCGTTTGCAACCGTCAATTCGGCCTTTGTGAATACCTTCATTCAAAGCGCCGCAACGGCAGTTCGCTTGACTGATTCCAATATTCAAACCGGGGTCGATAAAGTGGGTGCCTCCAACCTGGCATCTACCATGTCGGTGGCACTCACCAGCCAAGTCAACGCCCTTTTGGGCGCGACCGGCAGTGGTTACGCACTGGCCACGGTGATCACCAATATGCAAAGTAACACCGGGATTCCCGACGCGATTGCAGCGGCAGTGAATGGCGGCACACTCACCACGGCCACCACGGGTACCGGCTTGACCGATGTATCAACGGTTGTGAATTCTGCTGGCACAAGCACCACGCTTGCGGGGACCACCACCACATCGACCTCCACCTCATCGACGGCGACATCCACCTCGACGACCAGCAGCACCACCACCACATCAACCACCAGCACTACCCTGCCGGTCAATTACCTGTATCTGACCAGCGATACCATCAGTTACAACGACGGCACCGGTGCGCCAGCCACGGCTTATACCTTGGCCGATTTCCACTCGGCTGCCGGTATTTTGGTCAAGTGGCCGATGGCAGCCAGCGCCGCGCTGGAATTCAAGTTGGCTGCTAGCGGAACGTTTGTGGCACCGACCGGGCCGGTCACTGCAGCGCTGGCAATGACTGACACCTCGGCCACGGGTAAGGGTCAAATCAGAGCCTATATTGACAACGTCAACGTCAGCAGTAGCAGCAGCGGTGTCACCTTCAGCGTGCCGGCCAGCGCTCATGCCTGGGTCTATGCCATGGCACCCGATGGCTCCGAAATCAAGGGCAATTTTGCCGACACGGTCGCGGGGGTCACCAACGCCTTGACTTACGGTAGCACCAGCAGCATCACCTTGGGCTCGGTGGTCAACAATGCCACTCAGCGCCTGGGCGCCCTCAATGACTTGAGCGGTAAGTACCGGGTTACTCTGGTGGTGAACGGCTTGTCACTGGCCTTGGCCGATGGCTCTGCCATGACCAACTACACAGTCGAGGTGCCGGCCGCCAACGGTGCCAACAAGTCTGTCAGCGGTGTCGGCATTGAAGGCTACATGACGGTGGTCAACCCGAACCCGACGACCACCAGCACGACATCGACCACGACGGTCAGTTCCACCACCACCACTACCGTGTCACCGACCAACTTTGCTTACCTGGCTGGCGATGCGATCGGGTTTGACAATGGTACTGGGGCCACCAGCTACACGCTGAGCCAGTTCCAGGCTTCGCCCGGCATTACCGTCAAGTGGCCGATGGCCAGCACAGCAGCCTTCAGCTTCACGCTGACGGACGGTGGTACGTTCAATCTGGGCGGTGGGCAAACGACCAGCGCGGCGATTGAAATTACCGATACCGCCACTGGCGGCCAGGCTTTGCTCAAGGCCTACATTGACAGCGTTAATCTCACCCAGAGCGGCGCCAATGTGCTGGTGTCGGTGCCCACTACGGCATTTGCCCGCATCTATGCCCGTGGCACAGATGGCTCTGAAATACTCAGCGGCTTTGCCGATGCCGTGGCCGGTGTGAACAACACCCTCGTGCTGGGTGGCAGCAGCAGCATTGTGGTGGGCAACGTTGTCAGCAACGCCATGGCGCGCCTGGGAACCGGAACTACCTTGGTTGGTAAAACCTACAGTGTCAAGCTGGTGTTGTCCAATTCACCGCTACGTCTGACCAGCGGGGCCGCCTTCACCACTGACACGGTGACCGTGCCGGGCTCGATGAGTGGTACCGGTGCTGCGGTGTCGGTCACCGGCCCGAGCCTAACTGGCTTTATTAATTTGATCCCCTGAGAGGTTTGACGGCATGACAGCCCCTGTCCAATTCAAATCCAAGGTTGGCCGGGGGTTGCAGTTCAAGCAGGCCCTGGGCCTGCTTTTTTTGTCGCTGGCAGGATCAGCCTGGGCGGCGCCGCTGGACGCCTTTCTGAGCGCCACGCCCGAGCAATATGCGCCCAAGGGGACGCTGGAAGTCAGCTCGGACCACATGAACGAGCAGCTTGATTTTTTCGGGATTCGAGACAGCAACGCACTGGCCGCCGGTACCCAGGCGGGTGACTACCACGGCGCCCACGTGGCTGGGGCTTGGCGGGTGCGTGACAACACCTGGTTGTCGGCCAGCTTGTGGCAGCGCAATTTGCGCGGCTTGGCTGAAACTTATCACTTCAGCAGTTGGCGGGTGTCGGGTCAATACCGGTTGCTGGACGGTGCTGGCAAACGGCCGGCGCTGGCGCTGCGGCTGTCGGCCTGGGGTGATCAAGGCGGCGATGTCGGCTCGAGTTTTGCCGCCAATGCCGGTGTTCAGGTGCTGATGCCGCCGGGTTATTTGCTGCAATCGATCAAAGTCAGCCAACCGGCCGATAACAATTTGCAAGCTGACCTGATTGGCAGTTGGCAGTTGACGCCAAGCACCGACTTTGGCCTGTTGCTCAGCGCGGGCAGCACCCGGTTGTCATACGGAGCGCTTTCGGGCAGCTTGTTACAGGGCGCCAAAGTGTTTCAGTTTTCTGCCATCGGCAACCCCAGCACGGTTGCCACCGCCGCCGACGGGTCACAGGTGCTTGCCAATACCAGCACCATCCATGTCGCCGACGAACTGGCCTGGCGCGGCAACTTTATTCAGGCCGGACTCAACGCCGCCTGGAACCACGGCCCCTGGACGCTGCGCGCCGGCTACCTGTTTTATGCCATCCAACGCGACAAGATTGACGACATTTTGGCTGCGCGCGGCTGGTCGTCTTTTAGCCAAACCAGAACCATCGCACTGCAAGCCAGCTACCGCATTCACCCCAACGTCAGCATTTTTGCCCGCAGCCAGTTGAGCGACACGCTGATCTTTAACGAAATGCCGGTGGCCTACAACACCTTTTCGGCCGATTTGAATGGCGGCAAATACTCGATCTACAGCGTTGGCCTGAAAGCTGATTTTTAGTTTCAAGCGTCGCTTGGGCGGGCACCCTAAAATTGGCCCATGCTGACCGTCACCACCCAACTTTTGCAAGCCCTGCGCCAGACGCTGGAAGATTTACAGCCGGGCGCTGGCGCCAAGGCGGCTTTTGAGTCACCCAAGGTGGCCGCGCACGGCGACCTGGCCACCACCGCGGCGATGCAACTGGCCAGGCCGCTCAAGCGCAACCCGCGCCAACTGGCCGACACGCTGTGTGCTCGCCTGCAAGCCACGCCGGCGTTTCAGACCTGGGTGGATGCGCTCGATGTTGCGGGGCCGGGCTTTATCAACATCCGCCTCAAGCCTGCCGCCAAGCAGCAGGTGGTCAAAAGCGTACTGGCGCAGGGCAACGCATATGGCCAGCAGCCAACCAACGGCCAGCGCATGCTGGTCGAATTTGTCTCGGCCAACCCAACCGGGCCACTGCACGTAGGCCACGGCCGCCAGGCCGCGCTGGGTGACGCCATTTGCAACCTGTACGCCAGTCAGGGCTGGGACGTCTATCGCGAGTTTTATTACAACGACGCCGGGGTGCAGATCGGCACGCTGGCCACCAGCACGCAGTTGCGTGCGCAAGGTTTCAAGCCGGGCGACGCCTGCTGGCCGACCGATCCAGAAAATCCGGCCAGCAAGAATTTTTACAACGGCGACTACATTGCCGACATTGCGGCCGACTTTTTGGCCAAGAAAACCGTCACGTCCGACGACCGCAGCTTTACCGCCAGCGGCGATGCGCAAGACACAGACAGCATTCGGCAATTTGCCGTGGCCTACCTGCGCCATGAACAAGACCTGGACTTGCAGGCCTTTGCCGTGAACTTTGATAACTATTATTTAGAGAGCAGCTTGTACACGTCTGGCAAGGTTGAGGAGGCTGTCAGGCGTTTGATCGAGGCGGGCAAAACGTACCTGCAAGACGGTGCGCTGTGGCTCAAAAGCACCGATTACGGCGACGACAAAGACCGCGTGATGCGCAAGCAAGACGGCAGCTACACCTACTTTGTGCCCGACGTCGCCTACCACATCACCAAGTGGCAGCGCGGTTTTGCCAAGGTCATCAACATCCAGGGCACCGACCACCACGGCACCATTGCCCGCGTGCGCGCCGGGTTGCAGGCGGCGGGTGTGGGTATCCCCGTAGGCTACCCCGACTACGTGCTGCATACCATGGTGCGCGTGGTGCGTGGTGGGCAAGAGGTCAAGATCAGCAAGCGCGCGGGCAGCTATGTGACGCTGCGCGACCTGATCGAGTGGACCAGCAAAGACGCGGTGCGTTTCTTTTTGCTCAGCCGCAAACCCGATACCGAATACACCTTTGACGTGGATCTGGCGGTACAAAAAAACAACGATAACCCGGTTTATTACGTGCAGTACGCCCACGCGCGCATTTGCTCGGTGCTGGCGGCCTGGGGCGGCGACGTGGCCACGCTGGCGCAGGCCGATCTGGCGCCGCTCGACACGCCAGCGGCGCAGGCGCTGATGCTGCAACTGACCAAGTACCCGCAGATGCTGACCAATGCGGCGGCTGGCTTGGCACCGCACGACGTGACCTTTTACCTGCGTGAGCTGGCGGCCAGCTACCACAGCTACTACGACGCCGAGCGCATTTTGGTCGATGATGACGCCGTCAAACGGGCACGCCTGGCGCTGGTGGCGGCCACCGCGCAGGTGCTGCGCAACGGGCTGGCGCTGCTGCGTGTCAGCGCGCCGCAGAAAATGTAAAACGGGGCATAGCGGGAACTAACGGGAACACATCATGCATCAACAACGTGGCGGAACATTGCTGGGCTTTGTGCTGGGGCTGGTGGCAGGTCTGGCGATCGCCTTGATTGTGGCGGTGTACGTGACCAAGGTGCCGGTACCGTTTCTGGACAAGGGCACCAATCGCCCGCTGGAACAGGACGCCGCCGAGTCCAAGAAAAACAAGGACTGGGACCCCAACGCGCCGCTGTACGGCAAAAATCCGGCGCGCGCTGCGTCGGCGGCCGAGCAAGCGCTGCCAGAGGGCGGCGTGCCGGTCGCCAAACCTGAGCTCAAACCCGATGCCAAGGCAGAGCTCAAACCGGCCGTCAGTGCCGACCCGCTGGCTGATCTGGTCAAGTCCAAAGAGACGCTCGCCGATCCGTTTGTCTATTTTGTTCAGGTTGGCGCTTACCGCAACGCCGAGGACGCCGAAAGTCAGCGCGCCAAATTGTCGCTGGCCGGTATCGACACCAAAGTGAGCGAACGTGACCAAGCTGGCCGGGTGGTCTATCGGGTGCGTTTGGGCCCGTTGCAAAGCCGCGGCGAAGCGGACGCGGCCAAGGAGCGGCTGGAGTCAGCCGGCCTTGAAGTGGCGCTGGTACGGGTGCAACGTTAAATTTTTTGACCGGAGAAAACTTATGCAACGTCGTCTCCTTTGTGCCCAAACCGCACTTTTTGTTGCCGGAAGCACGCTACTTGTCCCCCCTTTGGCGCAGGCGCAGGCCAAAGCACCCCAAGCCGGGGTGGAATTCATCATACTCGACCCGGCGGTGCCGGGGCAGGTACCGGCGGGTAAGGTGGAATTGATTGAATTCTTTGGCTACTTTTGTCCGCACTGCAACGCCTTTGAGCCGGTGCTGTCGCCCTGGGTCAAGCAGTTGCCCGGCGATGTGGTTTTTAGGCGGATACCGGTGGCGTTCAGTGACAGCTCGGTGCCCCAGCAACGCCTGTATTTCGCGCTGCAAGCCATGGGTCTGATTGACAAACTGCACGCCCGGGTGTTTGAGGCAATTCATGTCAAAAAAATCAACCTGAACCGGGGTGAAGCCATCACCGACTGGGTGGTCCAGCAGGGCGTGGACCGGGCCGCATTTACCATCCAATTCACGTCGTTTGCCGTGGCGACCCAGGCCAGTCGCGCGGTCCAACTGACCCAGGCCTACCGGGTCGATGGGGTGCCAGCGCTGGGTGTTGCCGGGCGCTTTTACACTGACGGGGCGCTTACCGGTGGCATGGACCGGTTGCTGCGGGTGGCAGAGTTTTTGATCGACCAGGCCCGCGCTGCGCGCTGAAAACGGCCCAGCGCCGCTACAATCTTCGGCATGAATTATGCAAGATTCGTGCCCTTATGAAAATTCCCTTTTGTCGATGCGCTGTTAGCCTGCTTTTGTGCCTCACGGTGGCTGCCGCGCAGGCTGAAAAAGCTGACCGCGACAAGCCCATGAACGTCGAAGCCGACGCCCTGCGCTATGACGACGCCAAGCAAATCAGCGTTTTCAGCGGTCGCGTGGTGTTGACCAAGGGCACGATCGTGATGCGCGGTGCCAAGGTAGAGGTGCGCCAGGATCCGGCCGGGAACCAATTTGGCATCGTCACGGCTGAAGCGGGCAAGCTGGCTTTTTTCCGGCAAAAGCGTGAGGGGCTGGACGAATTCATTGAAGGCGAAGGTCAGACTATTCATTACGACGGCCATGCCGACACCGTCAAGCTTGTCGGCAACGCACAGTTACGTCGCTACCTGGGTAGCCAACTTAACGATGAATTCAAGGCTTCGGTGATCGTCTATAACAACACCACCGAGGTGTTTACCCTGGACGGAGCACCAGTGGCTGGCGGCGTGGCCAGCCCGGCCACGGGTCTGGCGTCTGGGCGGGTGCGCGCCATGCTGACACCCCGGCAGGGCGGTGCTGCGGCGCCGTCTGTAGCGGCCTCCAAGCCAGCCCTGCCGTTGCGCGAAACACCGCAGTTGCGCGCCACCAAACCATGACCATGACCCCGGTCGACGTTTTGACGCCGCCAACGCAGGCCCCGCTGGAGCCTTCTGCGCGTGAACTGGGCTGCTCCGAAAGCTGCCTGCAGGCGCATCACTTGCAAAAGTTTTACGGTAACCGCGAAGTTGTCAAAGACGTGTCGCTGGCGGTGCGCAAGGGCGAGGTGGTGGGTCTGCTCGGGCCCAATGGCGCCGGCAAGACGACCTCGTTTTACATGATTGTTGGACTGGTGCGCGCCAGTTCGGGCGATATCAGCATCGACGGTCAGTCGATCGAGCACCTGCCGATACACCGTCGTTCGCGCTTGGGGTTGGGTTATCTGCCGCAAGAGGCGTCTATTTTTCGAAAACTCAGCGTGCAAGACAACGTACGTGCCGTGCTGGAGCTACAGGTGGACGAGCGCGGCCGGGCATTGAGCGAGCCGGAAATCGACAAGCGCCTGACCGGCTTGCTGCAAGATTTGCGCGTTGAACACCTGCGCGCGTCCAGCGCACTGTCGCTGTCGGGAGGCGAGCGCCGCCGGGTTGAGATTGCCCGCGCACTGGCGACACAGCCGCGCTTCATCTTGTTAGACGAACCGTTTGCCGGGATCGACCCGATCGCGGTGATCGAGATTCAGCGCATCATCAGCTTCCTGAAAAACCGTGGCATTGGCGTGCTGATCACTGACCACAATGTGCGCGAAACGTTGGGCATCTGTGACCACGCCTACATCATCAGCGAGGGCCGGGTGCTGGCGCAGGGCACACCAGCCGACATCGTCAACGATGCCGACGTGCGCCGGGTCTATCTGGGCGAACACTTTCGCATGTAAGGCGACCTTTTCAAGCTGCCATGAAACCAGGTCTTTCGTTACGCATCTCGCAGCATCTGGCGCTGACGCCGCAACTGCAGCAGTCGATCCGACTGTTGCAGCTTTCGACCATGGAGCTGAGCCAGGAGGTCAGCCAGATGCTCGACGACAACCCGTTTCTGGAGCGCAGCCAGGAGGAAGCCGAGCGCGAAGCGTTTGGTCTGACGCAGGCCGATGCGCCAGTCAGTGCAGCCGACCGCGACTATGAGACCGCGCTGCGCACCGGCTCAGAGTACACCAGTGCCACCAGTGCCACTGACGGCGATACCGAAGCCGGGTTGTCGTCGGACGACGCGGTGTCGTGGGACGGTGACGGCAGCGTCAGCCTGGCCCCCGATGACAGTGAATGGGGTAGTGAGGCACCCGCTCGTGGCAACAATCTCAGTGGCGACGACGAGGTCGATGCGACCGAACTGGCGCGCAGCCAGGAGTCTTTGCAAAGTCACCTGCACCGGCAAGCGCTGTCGCTGCGCCTGAGCGCCGAAGACAGTGCCGCGCTGGGTTTCTTGATAGAGTCACTCAACGACGACGGCTATCTGGAAGATGATCTGACCGAACTGGCGCGCGGTCTGGCGGCCCAGGACGAACAGGAGCTGGTGCAACTGGTGCACCATTTCACGGTGGCTTTGCATCTGTTGCAGAGTCTGGAGCCGGTCGGCGTGGGCGCACGTTGCCTGGCCGAATGTTTGCGCTTGCAGTTACTGGCGCTGCGCGCTGACCAGGCATTCGATGTGGCCAGTATTGACCTGGCGCTGCGGGTGTGTGAACAACCGATGGACTTGTTGGCGCGGCGTGACGTCAAGCACCTGACGGCGCTGGTCGGTGCCAGTGACACCGCAGTCCGCAACGTGCTGGTGCTGATCGCAAGACTGGAGCCCAAGCCAGGGCGTCGCTTTGTCGATGTTGAGCGCAACCTGATCACTCCAGACGTGCTGGTGCTACGCGACGACACGAGTGGGCCTGCGAGTTTTCAGGTTCGGCTCAACCCCGACGTGATGCCACGGTTGCGCGTGCACGACGTCTATGCCAGCGCACTGCGCGGTCACAAGGCCAGTGGCAGCGACGCCGCCAACTCAGCAGCACTTCAGCAGCGGCTGCAAGAGGCGCGCTGGTTCATTCGCAACATTCAGCAGCGCTTTGACACGATTTTGCGCGTCAGCAACGCCATCGTTGAACGTCAGAAAAGCTTCTTCATCCACGGTGATCTGGCGATGCGCCCGCTGGTGTTGCGCGAAATTGCCGACGAGCTGGGGCTGCACGAATCGACCATCAGCCGGGTCACCACCGCCAAGTACATGGCCACCCCCATGGGCACTTTTGAGTTGAAGTACTTCTTTGGCTCGGGGCTGACCACAGAAGCCGGTGGCAATGCCTCCAGCACGGCGGTGCGCGCGCTGATCAAGCAGTTTATTGACGCCGAGAATCGGCTTAAACCGCTTAGCGACAACCAACTGTCGGACATGCTCAAAGAGCAAGGCATTGAATGCGCCCGGCGCACCGTGGCCAAATACCGCGAGGGCCTGCGCATCGCCACGGCGTCGTTGCGCAAGGAAATTGCCTGACCGTTGACCAACAACGCAACCAGGTTGCCGCCTTGTTCGCAGTCTGGCAAACAGGGGATTGCTTTAGGTCAATTAAAGAAATTGTCAGGCGGCGACTGGTTGACAAGCTCACCACGGCTTAGCCTCATGACCACGCTGGGTCGCACCAAAGTGTTGGCTGACAGCGGGCCGCTAGGCTAATTTTCTTGCAATTTTTTTTGCCCGATACCCCCCATTTGGGGGGTATTAGCGAAATTAAGGCTCGGCTACCATCAGCCAACCTATTTTGGAGCGCACATATGCTGGCAAGATTTTTTAACTCGCTGGTGGTCGGTCTATCACTGGCCTTTTTTAGTCTATTCAGTAGCGCTGCAACGGTGTCTTACACGCCCACGCTGGCGTCGGGCTGGAACCTGGTGGGCAACAGCACCAGTGCGGCAGTGGATGTCAAAACATTGCTAGGCACACAGGCGGGCAGCGTCACCTCGGTCTGGAAGTGGAACGCCGCCAACAGCAAATGGGCGTTTTATTCGCCGGCACTGGATACGGCCAACACGCTGGCCAGCTACGCCGCCGCCAAGGGCTACGACGTGTTGAGCAGCATCGATCCGGGCGACGGCTTTTGGATCAACGTGAACGCTACCTCGGGGCTGGTGCTGGGCGCGCAAAGCGGCACGGGCTTTGCGCTGGGCGCGGCCACGCTCAAAACCAACTGGAACCTGGTGGCCACCGGTGACGACATCACCCCGGCGCTGTTCAGCACCACGGTGGGCAACGTGACCACGCTGTGGGCCTGGAACAACAGCGCGGCCAGCAGTGGCTGGTACTTTTACGCCCCCTCGGCAGCGGCCAATGGCACGCTGGCCAGTTATATCGGCAGTAAGGGCTACCAAGACTTTGGCAGCGCCACGCTGGGTAACGGGCGCGGCTTTTGGGTCAACTATGCGGGGGCAGGTACGGGTGGTACGGGTGGCACCGCCAGCATCTGGAATCCATCGTCAGCGCCGCTGTCAGTCGGTAATGCGCTGTACATTTTGGCAACCAATTTTGGGGCGATGTCTGACCAGATCACCGTGCATTTTGCGGGTGGTGTTTCTTCTGTAGGTATCTTGGGTGCAGGCCTGTTCAGTGTCACGATCCCATTGGGGGCACAAAACGGGTTGTTTACCGTCACCAACAACACAACCGGCGCAACGCTCACGTCCAGCACAGCGTTGACCTTAACGGTTGTTACCCCCACTTGCACGTCCTACAACAACGTCAATACACCGGTGCCGATGACCGGTAGCGCGGCCACAAGCTGGACAGATTGTTCGGCTCAATCACCCGCCGGTCAGCAAGTCGTTTGGGGCAACAACACGTTTGTTGCAGCAGGTGGCGGCAGTACCAAAAGTTCGACCGATGGTTTTGTTTGGTCTAACAGCACGACCACTTTTGACCGGGTTGCCTATAACGGCTTGCGCTGGATTGGCGTGAAGATCAACTCAAGCAGTTCGCTTCTCATCGGCCACACCGCCGACGCAACACCAGCCGTCTGGACAACCCAAACCGTGACGCTCTCAAGTCCCGGGGTACTTACGGGGGCTTACGCTGCAAATGGCCGATTCTTTGTCGGCACCAACAATGGAAGTTTTTTAACGTCAACAGATGGCAGTACCTGGACTGAAACAGCTGGACTTTGCAATACAAGTTATTTGAGCAGTGTTTACGCTGGCAATGTCAACCAGGTTATATGGAACGGCAGCAGCCTTCAGATGTATGTGGGTGGGGTTGGCTTGTCCAACGGATTTACCTCTACTCCCATCTCTTGCACCTCAACTGACGGCATCAACTGGACTTCAGGTTCACTTTCTTACACCGGAGGGTCTGCTTTTGTGCCTGAGGTCTATGCCTTCGATGGCACCAAATATGTTGCTAGCCAAGGCGGCGCTATCTGGACTTCTGCTGATGGGCTGGCCTGGCTCAAGTCTGGTGTTACAGCGCCAGCGTTCAAACAAGTGATCTGGACGGGCGATCAGTTTATTGGGCTATCAGGCCAGGTGTACACATCGACCGATGGTCTGGTGTGGACAAACCAGACCTTGCCAACCGAGTTTCAACTGGTCGATTCGTCATTAGCCTATTCACCCGAGCTGAAACGCGCCATTTTGATTGGCCATTTTGCGCAAAACGGTTCGTATCTGACAGCCAAGGGCGATGCCTTGTTTGTACTGTACCAGACACCCCCTCCTGCTGCACCAATGTCTGCGCTGCTTCCCCCGGCCACTGTTTCTGCTGTAGCCAGTGGTGGCTCGATCATCAATTTGACCTGGTCTGCGGTTGCCGGTGCTGCGGGGTATGACGTTTACAGGTCAAGCACTGCCGGGCAGCCCGTGGCATCGATGAGCAAAATTGCGTCGATCCGCATCACCAGCAAGCTGGTAGGCGGCAATCAGGTCGATCAACTGCTTACTACCTATTCAGACACCGGTCTTGCAGGTGCCAGTACTTACTATTACAAAGTAGTCGCTGTTGTCGATGCCATCACCAGCACAGCAGCCTCGGCAGAAGCCAGTGCAAGTACCAGCATCTCCTGGACGAATCGCGTCGGCGCGGTAACCCAGGTTCATTTGAACGGAATCACATGGTCAGGCACACAATATTTGGCCGTGGGTGGCACTCAGAGAATTTATTCTTCGCCTGATGGCATGACCTGGACATTGAGAAGCTCAGGCACGCAAAAGCTCAATCGCGTGATTTGGTCAGGCTCGCAGTTTGTCGCTGTTGGTGGTAATCCGGGAGGCGGAACCACGACCATACTGACATCGCCGGACGGTGTTAGTTGGACACCACAGCCGCTGACGGGCGTAACCGGGAGCCTTTCTGCGGTTGCCTGGTCAGGCAGCCTGTTTGTCGCAGTGGGCAGCGGCAATGCGGGCAACGGCATTCTTACGTCGCCCGACGGCGTGACCTGGACGGCGCAAACTTCGACCAATACCGGCTATTTGTCGGATGTCATCTGGACCGGGTCGCAATTTATAGCGTATGGCAATGATGCGACTCTGACTTCACCCGACGGTGTGGTCTGGACATCAGCCACAGTCACCGTCCCCGGGTTTTCCGCAATCACTTATGGCGCAGGAAAGTTTGTCGGAGTCGGCGGCCTGGGGATCTTTACATCAACCGATGCCTTGTCCTGGACGGTACAGGTCTCCGGTACCCAGAAAACATTGCGAAATGTCACCTGGACTGGCAAACTGTTCGCTGCGGCAGGCGATGCCGGAACCCTGTTGACATCGCCAGACGGCATCACCTGGACCAGTTACCCAGCGCCAACAACCCAGAACTTGGCCGGGATAGCATCCAACGGTAGCCAACTCATTGCGGTGGGTTACCAAAGCACGATCGTTACGGCCCCTTGATGTGCATGATCGCCCTGAACAAACGGAAATTCAACCCCACGAGGCCAAGTATGGCAGGGGTTTTGAGTGAAAAATCGGTGGTTTTTGCAAGCTCGGAGTTGGTTCAGCCGCTTAGCGACAACCAACTGTCGGACATGCTCAAAGAGCAAGGCATTGAATGCGCCCGGCGCACCGTGGCCAAATACCGCGAGGGCCTGCGCATCGCCACGGCGTCGTTGCGCAAGGAAATTGCCTGACCGTTGACCAACAACGCAACCAGGTTGCCCCCTTGTTCGCAGTCTGGCAAACAGGGGATTGCTTTAGGTCAAATGAAATACCCTGCAGCAAGCTGCGGGGTATCGGACATCCAAAACCAAAGTCAGGGGAATCGCCCCAAGGGGCGGGGAATTTACCCGCTGTGATTAAAGAAATTGTCAGGCAGCGACTGGTTGACAAGCTCACCACGGCTTAGCGTCATGACCACGCTGGGTCGCACCAAAGTGCTGGCTGACAGCGGGCCGCTAGGCTAATTTTCTTGCAATTTTTTTTGCCCGGTACCCCCCCATTGGGGGGGGTATTAACGAAATTAAGGCTCGGCTACCATCAGCCAACTTATTTTGGAGCGCCCTCATGCTGGCAAGATTTTTTAACTCGTTGGGGGTCGGTCTATCACTGGCCTTTTTTAGCCTGTTCAGTGGCGCTGCAACGGTGTCTTACACGCCCACGCTGGCGTCGGGCTGGAACCTGGTGGGCAACAGCACCACTGCTGCGCTGGATGTCAAAACCCTGCTGGGCACGCAGGCCAGCAGCGTCACCTCGGTCTGGAAGTGGAACGCCGCCAACAGCAAATGGGCGTTTTATTCGCCGGCACTGGATACGGCCAACACGCTGGCAAGCTACGCCGCCGCCAAGGGCTACGACGTCGTGAGCAGCATTGATCCGGGCGACGGCTTTTGGATCAACGTGAATGCCACCTCGGGGCTGGTGCTGGGTGCGCAAAGCGGCACCGGTTTTGCGGTGACCGCATCAACGTTGAAACCCA
>JAQTSL010000017.1 GCA_028711355.1 Rhodoferax sp. | reverse complement strand
GCGCGCGGTGAAAGAAACCATGCTGCTGGCCGACCGCGTCAACGCCTATGTTGACGCCAGCAAACCGTGGGAGCTGTCCAAAAAGCCCGGCCAAGAAGCGCGCCTGCAAGACGTTTGCACAGTGTGCATCAAGGCTTTTCGGATCCTCACCTGCTACCTCAAACCGGTGCTGCCGGCGCTGGCCACCGAGGTGGAAAAATTCCTCAACTGCGCACCGCTGGACTTTGCCAACACCGCCCAACCACTGCCCGCCGGGCATGTGATCGGCGCCTACCAGCACCTGATGCAACGCGTCGAGGCCAAGCAACTTGAGTCCTTGTTTGAGCCTCCAGAGCAGGCCGATCAAGCGCTGACAGCTACTGAAAGCGCAGCAAATTTGCATCCGGGCGGTGCCGCCATTGCCGCCACGATCAACATCGATGACTTTGCCAGGATCGACCTGCGCATCGCCAAAATCGTCGCCTGCCAAGCGGTGGCGGGCTCGACCAAGCTGCTGCAACTGACGCTGGATATGGGCGAGCTGGACGAGACCGGCCACGCTAAAACACGCAACGTTTTCAGCGGCATTGCCAGTTGCTACCAGCCGTCCGACCTGACCGACAAACTCACCGTGCTGGTGGCCAACCTGGCACCGCGCAAAATGAAGTTTGGCGTCAGTGAAGGCATGGTGCTGGCTGCCAGCCACGCCAACGAGAAAGCCCAACCCGGCATTTATCTGCTGGAACCGTTTAGCGGCGCCCAGCCGGGCATGCGCATCCACTGAACGCGACCTTGTTGGAGGCGCGACGCCTATCAAATCTGATAGCATACCAGCCACTGCACGGTTAGTGGTTTTGGCATCGCCTTTGCGCTTGATCAAGAATATGCCAGTCAAATCAACATTTTTTCTGGTGTCGGCTTATCATCCGGCGCGTTTCATTTATCAACTCGTTGGAGAAATTCATCATGTCTTTGTTAGCCAAGTCAAGCGGGATCGTTTTCACAAAGTGCGCGCTGGGTCTGACCGCGCTGACCTTGGCCGGTGCCGTGCTGGCACAGGTTCAACTGCCAACGCCAACCAAACTCGACGGCGGCAAAGTCATCAGCGTCGAACAGGGCCGCGCGTTGGCCGACAAAAAAACGGCGTTTTTCATCGACACCCGCAGCCCGGTTAATTTTGGCAAAGGTCACGTACCGGGCGCCAACGCCATCCCCTACAAGAGCGGCAGCGAAGACGCTGAGGGATTTGACGCCAGCAAGGACAAGTTTGATCTGAGCAAGCTGCCGGCTGCCAAAGAGCAAGCGCTGGTGTTCTACAGCGACGGCCCAACCGGCTGGAAGAGCTACAAAGCAGCGGTCTGGGCGGTCAAGGCTGGCTATAAAGATGTTAACTATATGCGCGACGGCTGGTCCGAGTGGTTGGCCAAAAAATTACCGGCTGAAAACTGATCGGCAGGCACCATCGGGGCAACCGCTGTTGCCCCGTTTTTGTTAACAACAGGCGTCAATCATGACTCTCTCCATACGTAGTCGGCTGTTTTTGGTAGTCGGGGTCCAGATGCTGCTGATGGCTACCATCACGCTGGCCGGATTTTTCTTTATGCAGGGCAAGAACAACGCCGATCTGGCCCACGACGAATCGACACAGATTCAGATTGCCGTGCAAAAAACCTTGCAGTCGGTGGGCGAGGCGCTGCTGTCTGAGGGCAGCCTGGCCGCTCGCGACGGAGTCAAGGCGAGCGTGCAGTCGGTCGATCAACACGTCGTCACCCTGGTCAACCTGCCAAGCGGCGGTGACGCCAAATTGCGCACCTTCGTTGAGACAGAAATGTTGCCCCATTGGAACAAGGTTAAACCGCTGGTCACACAACTGGTGGGACTGAAGACCGTTTCAGTGGAAGACACCGACACCATGGTGTTGTACGGCAAGTTGACGGGTCAGAGCAGCACCCTGAACAACCAGGTGCAGGCATTGGTCAAATTGGCCGATAGCGTCAGCCAGCGCGCTGCCGAGCAAGCCTGGTGGACGCTGCGCGCGGGAGCACTGCTGATGACCGTTAGTCTGCTCTGGCTGAACTACCTGTTGTTTGGCCAGATCATGCGGCCGCTGATCCTGATCCGCAGCATTGCACAGCGTGTGGCCGGTGGTGATATTGCCTCGACAGTGCCAATCGAACACCAGACCACCGAGATGGCCGAGGTGTTGCAAGCGCTGGCAACCATGGAAACCAGCCTGGTCAAGGTGGTGCGCCAAGTACGCCAGGGCAGCGAAAGTGTCGCCACCGCCAGCGCCGAGATCGCGCAGGGCAACAACGACCTGTCAGCGCGCACCGAAAACCAGGCCAACGCGCTGCAGCAAACCGCCGCCAGCATGGATCAACTCAGCTCTCAGGTACGCCAGAACGCCGACAACGCGGCACAGGCCAACCAGTTGGCGCAAAGTGCCAGCGCGGTGGCGATCCAGGGCGGACAGGTGGTCAGCGAGGTGGTGGACACCATGAAGGGCATCAACGAAGCCAGCCGCAAGATCAGCGACATCATCAGCGTGATCGACGGCATCGCTTTCCAGACCAACATCCTGGCCCTGAACGCTGCGGTCGAGGCGGCGCGTGCCGGTGAGCAAGGCCGTGGCTTTGCCGTGGTGGCCAGCGAGGTGCGCAGCCTGGCCGGGCGCAGCGCCGAAGCGGCCAAGGAGATCAAGACGCTGATCGACACCAGCGTTGAACGGGTGCAGGCAGGTAGTGCGTTGGTTGACCAAGCTGGCAGCACCATGCAAGAGGTGGTGGCCAGTATCCGGCGCGTAACCGACATCGTTGGTGAGATCAGCAGCGCCAGCAACGAACAAAGCCAGGGCGTCGCGCAAGTCGGTGACACGATCACGCAGATGGATCAGGTTACGCAACAAAACGCCGCGTTGGTCGAGCAGATGGCCGCTGCGGCGGTCAGCTTGAAAGCGCAGGCACAAGAGCTGGTGCAAACGGTGGCCGTGTTCAAGCTCTCGGGCACCGACAGCGCCCCTCTGGCGACGCCAAAAGTGCGCGCGCATCCGCCCAAACCGACCCCCTTCAAAGGGGTCAATCGTCGCACCGAAGGCGTGCCCAAGGGCGCAGCGGCCCGGACACCCACGCCGCGCGCACCAACGCCGCTGGCTGCGCCCGCGCCAAAACCCGCCCCCACCAGCAGCGAAGGGGACTGGGAGACTTTTTAATACCTTGGGGGACAGACCAACGCTACACGCAGTGAGCGTTGCTCGGTCCTCAACTGATCGTCGGATGTCCACCTTGGGGGACAGACCAACGCTACACGCAGTGAGCGTTGCTCGGTCCTCAACTGATTAAATACCGATCAAGCCTTCACACGTCGCCGCACCGCCAGCAAGATGCCGCGCAAAATCTCCAGCGGTGGCGGCGGACAACCGGGCACGCTCAGGTCCACCGGGATCACGTTGGCAACGCGGCCACAGGTGGCGTAGCTCTCGCCAAAAATGCCACCGTCACAGGCACAGTCACCCACCGCCACCACCAGTTTGGGTTCTGGCACCGCGTCATAGGTGCGCTTGAGCGCGGTTTCCATGTTGCGCGAGACCGGGCCAGTCACCAGCAGCAAGTCGGCATGGCGCGGGCTGGCGACAAATTTGATGCCCAGGCCTTCAATGTTGTAGTAGGGGTTGCCCAGCGCGTTGATTTCCAACTCACAGCCATTGCACGAACCGGTATCGACTTCGCGGATGGTCAGCGCCTGCCCCAGGATGTCGAGCAGTTCTTGCTGGATGCGTGAGGCCTCCAGTTGCGCTGTTTCGCCAATGTCGGGGGCGGCTTCGGTACGGATGCCCGATTTGGCAATTTGCTTGACGACCTTCCAAATCATAGGTCTTGCCCCGAATAGCTGAGGTTGAACGACTTGTTGATCAAGGGGAAGTCGGCCACGATGTTACCCATCACTGCGTGCTGCAACACCGGCCAGTTTTGCCACGACGGGTCGTGCAGGTGGCAGCGCGCGATGCGATGTAGCTGTGTGTCGTCGGCCAGTTCGAGCGCCACCAGAATTTCACCGCGCCAGCCTTCAACCCATCCGGCGCCCAAGCAAGCCTGCTTTGGCAGCACGACCTGGGTCTGAAAAGGGGTATGCGGCACCTCACACAAGATGCGCTGGATCAGCCGCAGCGACTCAAACACCTCGTCAAAGCGCACCAGCACGCGCGCCGCCACATCGCCGTTGTGGTGCGTGGCCATCGCCACTTCGAGCTTGTTGTAGGGTTCAAACGGGTGGTCGCAGCGCAGGTCCCAGGCCTGGCTGCTGGCGCGCCCGGCCAGACCGGTCAGACCTAATTGAGCCGCCAGCGCTGGTTCAACCCGTCCGGTGGTCATGAGCCGGTCTTGCAGGCCAGCGTGCGCTTCAAAGATGTCAAACATACGGTGCACTTCAAGCTCTAGTGCCTTGCAAGACTGCAACATGGCGTCGGCCTGCTCGCGCGTCAAGTCATTGCTGACGCCACCCGGCAGCACGCAGTCCATCATCAGGCGATGCCCAAACGCCGTTTTGGAGCCGCGCAGCCAGTCCTCACGCAAGCGCGAAAACTGCGCCAGCGCAAAGGCAAAGGCGGCGTCGTTACCGACCGCGCCCAGATCACCCAGGTGGTTGGCGACACGCTCGCGCTCGAGCATCAGGGCGCGCAGCCAGCGCGCAGCCGGCGGTATCTCAGTGCCAGTGGCAGACTCCAGCGCCATGCAATAGGCCCAGGCGTACGCCACCGTGCTGTCGCCCGAGACGCGCCCAGCCAGCCGATGGCCCTGCAACGGCTCAAGCTGTGTCATACGCTGCTCGATACCTTTGTGCGTGTAACCCAGGCGCTGTTCCAGCCGCAACACCTTTTCGCCGACCACCGAAAAGCGAAAGTGCCCCGGCTCGATGATGCCGGCGTGCACTGGGCCGACCGCGATTTCATGTACGCCGTCGCCCTCCACCCGCACAAACGCATAGTCTTGCAAAGCGCGGGAATCGACCGTCGGCAACGCATCGACTGGCTGCAACAGCGGGTAATGGTCGCTGGCCCAGGCGCCGTGGTTGAGCCACGGGCGCTGATCGGCCACACCTTGAGCACGCACATTGGACAGGTCAGCGGCGGCACGTTGCATCCGCGCGGCCGCCGGGAAGATGCCCGACAGGTCAGGGTAGCTCTGACCGTCATCAAGCGGCATCAGAGGCAACACCAGCCAAAACAAACCGTCGAGCGTGACATAGGTGGCACAAATTGCCTTAGCCCTTGCTGTACCTGCACCTGACGCTCCTGATTGAATAGCATTTGAAGCCCACAGCGCGACCAGCCTACCGCCCGCGTCACGCACCGCCTCGGCCGCGCTCAGCCATTGACCCGGCGCAACCGTGCCGTGCCAGATCGGCACCGGTGCGGCCAAAGGTGCAAAGTCAAGTTCCAGGCCGGATATCCTCATCGTTCAGCCTCCCAGCATCGCCGCTGCCTGAACATACCAGCCGTTCAGGTAGGGTGGAATAAACAGGCCCAGCACCAGCCCCAGCGCCAGGTGCACAAACACCGGCACCAGCGCTGGCGGATGCGTTAACGGCTTGAGCGTGGTGTCGCCAAACACCATTGGCAGCACGCGCACCAGCATCGACGCAAACGCCACGCCCAGACCCAAAAACAGGAACGGCGTGGCCCAGGACTGCTCACGCATGGCGGTGGTCAAAATCAGGAATTCACTGGCAAACACGCCAAATGGCGGCATACCGACGATCGCCATGGTGCCCAGCATCAGGCCCCAGCCCACCGTCGGGTTGACCTTGATCAGCCCGCGAATCTCACTCATGACCTGGGTACCGGCTTTTTGTGTGGCGTGCCCGACGGTAAAGAAGATCGCCGACTTAACCAGCGAATGCACCGTCATGTGCAGCAGCCCGGCAAAACTGGCCACCGGTCCGCCCATGCCAAAGGCAAAGGTGATCAGCCCCATATGCTCGATCGACGAATACGAAAACATCCGCTTGACGTCTTTTTGTCGCGACAAAAAGAACGCCGCCACGACCACCGACAGCAGGCCAAACCCCATCATTAGTTGGCCCGCTACCGGGGTCCCCACCGAGCCGTCGGTCAGCACCTTGCAGCGCAGCACCGCGTACATCGCCACGTTGAGCAGCAGGCCCGAGAGCACAGCAGACACCGGCGTCGGGCCTTCGGCGTGCGCGTCGGGCAGCCAACTGTGCATGGGGACCAGGCCGATCTTGGTACCGTAACCGACCAGCAGAAAAACAAACGCCAGCGACATGATGGTTGGATCAAGTTGGCCTTTGATCGTGGCCAGGTTGGTCCACAGCAGCGTGGCGTGCTCGGCGCCCAACACCTTGTCGGCCGCCATATAGATCAGGATGGTGCCAAACAAGGCTTGCGCGATACCGACGCCGCACAGAATGAAGTACTTCCACGCCGCCTCCAGACTGGCCGGCGTGCGATAGACCGACACCAGCAACACGGTGGTCAGGGTAGCGGCTTCCATCGCCACCCAGATGATGCCCAGGTTGTTGGTGGTAAAGCCCAGCAGCATGGTGAAGCTGAACAACTGGTACATGCTGTGGTACAGACGCATCCGCGGCGGCGTCATCTTGCCGTGGTCTTGCTCGACGCGCATATAGGGTCGCGAAAAAATCGACGTGGTCATGCCGACAAACGCCGTCAGCGTGACCAAAAAGACATTCAGGGGATCGATAAAAAACTGGCTTTGCCAGACAAAGAACGGGCCGTCGTTGATGACTTGCGCGGTCATCACGCACGACGCCAAAAAGGTGATCAGGCTAAACAGCACGTTAACGTCGCGCGCATACGCCTTGTGCCCAACCAGCGCCAGCACGATGCCGCCCAGCAGCGGAGTGCCCAGCACGAACAGCAATACGTTCATGTGCGGTCGTCCTTGAGGGTTTCCAGGTTGTGAATGTCCAGACTGTCGAACTTTTCGCGAATCTGGAACATGAACACACCCAAAATCAACACGCCCACCAGCACGTCCAGCGCAACGCCAAACTCAACAATCATCGGCATGCCGTTGGTGACCGCCGTGGCGGCAAAGATCAGGCCGTTTTCCATCGACAAAAAACCGATTACCTGCGGCACCGCCTTGGAGCGCGTGATCATCATCATGAACGACAACAAAATGCACGCCAGCGCAATCCCCAGTGAGCCGCCGGCCAGGGTTTCAGACAGGCGCGACACCGGTGCGGCCAGGCTAAACGCCAAAATCACCAGCGCGATACCAACCAGCATGGTGGTGGGAATGTTGAACAAGGTTTCAACGTCCCAGCGCACATTGAGCTTGCGGATCACCCGGTGCAACATCCAGGGAATAAAAATCACCTTGAGCACCAGGGTCAGTGCGCCAGACACATACAGATCGGGCTGGTTGGTCACATAACCCAACAAGAACGACGCGGCTACCAGTGCCGCACCCTGAAGCATGAACAGATTGATCAACGTGACAATGCGCCGCTGAGAGATCATGGCAAACGACAGCAACAAGATAATCGTCGCCAGCAGGTTGACGATTTGGGGTACAAATTTGATCATCCCACCCCCAACAAAACATTCACCAGCAGACCAATCACCGCCATCAGAAAGGCCGTCCCTAGAAATTCTGGTACGCGAAAAACGCGCATCTTGGCACTGGCCGTCTCAACCACCGCCAACAGTGCGCCGCCAATGGCCAGCTTGAACATCAGCATCGGCAAGGCCAGCAGCAACGCCAGCGGCGAATTTGCTTCAGCCACGCCCCACGGGAAAAACAGTGCCAGCCCAGCGCAAGAATAGGCAAACAGCTTCAGGCTGGCGGCCCATTCCATCAGCGCCAGGTGACGCGCTGAATACTCCAGAATCATCGCCTCATGGATCATGGTCAGTTCCAGGTGCGTGTCGGGGTTGTCCACCGGCACCCGGGCGTTTTCCGCCAGTGACACCATGGTGAAAGCTACGCCAGCCAACAGCATGCTGGGATAGATCGCCAGCTCACGGTGTGTCAGTGTTTCCACAATCGCGGTCAACGAGGTGGAACCGGTGATCATTGACGCGCAAAACAGCACCATCAGCAAAGCCGGCTCGGCCAGAAAACCGACCAGCATTTCGCGCCGTGCGCCCAGGGAGCCAAAAGCGGTACCGATGTCCATCGCCGCCAACGAAATAAACACCCGTGCCAGCGCAAACAGTCCCACCAGCGCAATCGCATCAGCCGCTGGCGACAGCGGCAGATCGGTTGACAGCGTCGGAATAATGGCGCTGGCCAGCAACATGCAACTAAATACCACATAGGGTGCAAAGCGATACAACGGCGATGCGTGTTCAGCCATCACCGACTCTTTGTTGAACAGCTTGTGCAGCATCCGGTACGGCTGCAACACCCCTGGCGCAGACTTGTTCTGCAACCAATGCCGACACTGGTTGACCCAACCGGTCAGCAGCGGCGCCAGCACCAGTGCGCAAACCAGCGCCAGCAGTTGCGAAAAGATACCGAGCGTGCTCATTGCTTGACTACCAGCAGCATGACGATCAGCGTGACAAAGCTGTACAGCAGATAGACCGCGATGCGCCCCTGCTGTAGCAGGCCGACCACGTTGGAAACCCGCTCGACCACGCGCGCCACCGGCAAGTACAGCCAGTACCATAAGGGGTCTTCCACCTTGACCGCGTAATGCGGATGTTCATCAAACGGACTGGGCAGCTCACGCTTGAAGCGGAAAAATAATTCAAATATCTGGCGGATCGGCTGGCCAAAACCTTCGGCGGTATCTTGCATACGCGCGGTCTGGAACGGGTAACCGCAATCCCACGGCGGCACCCGGCGCAGGCGGCCGTGGTAGAGCTTGCGCACCAGCACAAATGCCAGAGCAAAGCTGGCCAGCACGCCCAGCAGGAAAATGAAGGGCGCGTAACTGGCGCGCTCAATGTTGACCGGCACCAGCAGCCAACTGCTGTCGGCCACGGTGTGCGCCAAACCGGCATGCACCAGCGACTGGGTTAAAGGGTCGATGATGGCAATCACCTGATTGGGGAACAGGCCCAGCATGACACAACCCAGCACCAGCCAGATCATGCCCAGCCTCTCCCAGATGCCAGCGTCGTGTGCCGTACTGAGCTTGGCCTCACGCGGTTGGCCCAGAAAGATGACACCGAAATACTTCACCATGGTGTAACCCGACAAGGCCGCAATCAGCGCAATCAGCGCAGCCATCACCGGCACCAGCATGTCCAGAAACGAACTGGGCAGCCCGGTGGTGAACAGAAAACTTTGCAACAACAACCATTCGGCGACAAAACCGCCAAACGGTGGCAACCCGGCGCAGGCCAACGCACCGACCAAAGTGGACCAGGCAACCCAGGGCATGTAACGCATCAAACCACCCAATTTGCCAAGACTGCGCTCGCTGGTCGCGTGCATCACCGCGCCAGTGCTGCAAAACAGCAAGGCCTTGAAGAACGCGTGGCTGAGCATGTGATAGCAAGCCGCCGTCAGCGCCAAGGCAGCGTAGGAATGCATCCCATACGAGAAAAACAGCAAAGCCAGACCCACGCCGGCGCACATCAAACCGATATTTTCAATCGACGAATACGCCAGCAAGCGCTTCATCTCAACCTGCACGGTGGAAAACACCACGCCAAACAAGGCGGTGGCCAGACCTACCGCCATCAACAACACGCCCCACCACCAAATATGCGTCTGCAACAGGTCAAATGACACGCGCAAAACACCGTAGAGCGCAACCTTGAGCATGACGCCACTCATCAGCGCCGACACTGGCGACGGTGCTGCCGGGTGTGCTTCAGGTAGCCAGGCATGCAACGGCAACACGCCAGCCTTGGCACCAAAGCCAAACAGCGCCAGCACAAACGCGGTAGAAGCCCAAAACGGCGACAGATGCTGCGCGCGCATGTTGGCAAAGGTGTAATCGCCGGTATTGGCCTGCAACACGCCAAAACACAACAAAATGGCGAGTGCACCGACGTGCGCCACGAGCAGATACAGATAACCGGCGTTGCGAATGGCGGGAATGCGGTGGTTGGCAATGACCAGAAAAAAAGACGACATCGCCATGGTCTCCCACGCCACCATAAAGACGTACGCATCGTCGGCCATGACGACCAGCGCCAGACTGGCCAGGAACACGTGGTATTCCAGACACATCAGGCCCGGCGGCGTACCCTCGCCCTGGCGAAAATAGCCGGCCGCAAAGGTCGAAACCCCGGCCGCCACGCCACCAATGAGTAGCAGAAAGAATGCCGACAAGCTGTCCAGACGCAGGTGAAAAGGCAGTTGTGGCAAGCCCAGCGGCAGCACTGCCACCTCAGGACTGGCAAACGCCGCACTGAGTGCCACCGCCATCAGGACGATCGATACAACCGCGCCCAGCGGAAACAGCACCGTCGCGACAAACCGAAAGCGCCGCAACGCCACGATGCCCAGAACACCAATCACCAACCACGCCAGTACCACCAGCAACACCCAATCCACATGGATCAGGCTACTGGGTTGGGTCAAACTGTTCATCAAAAAGGGGTTGGCAAGACGGCGAGGGCACGATGTTACACCACGCGTCACTCGGGTGCCGCGGGTAAACCACGCCCCGAGTCGGCACGACCGTCTGCTAATATGCCTGCGCATTCAGGGTCGGTGTTGACTGCCTCAATGAATCATCTTCAACCTCTTGTTAAACCCTTGCGCGCAAGACGATCGTGCAGACCGTCCTGGATCGAGGTGTGTGAACTGTGAACGAACTGGCCCCTGCATTGTTGCTGGCCGGTGCGGGCGCTGTCTGTAGTGTGCTGTCGGGGGCGGTATCGGCAGCGGCGGTGCAGCGCCACCCTGACTACCTCCATCGCGGCTCGTTTTTCTTCTTGTTCCTGGCCGGATGCGCCAGTTTTGGCTCCGGCGCCTGGGCGGTGCTGGACAACCTCACGCTAACCGCGCAACTGCAGGTCGGCCTGCCCTGGCTGGCCTGGCACCTGCGGCTGGACCCGCTGTCAGGCTTTTTCATGGTCCTGCTGGGCACGCTGGTAATCGCGGTGTCGCTCTATGGCCCCAGTTACACGCGTGAATTTGCCCGTGGGGCCGGCGCGCAGCCGTTGCCGCCGTTGGGCATTTTTACCGCGCTGTTCGTGCTGGGTATGCAGATGCTGCTGTTGGCCGACGACGCACTGGTGTTCATGATTTTCTGGGAGATGATGTCGCTGGCAGGCTATTTTCTGGTGGTCTATCAGCACCAGCACAGCGCCAACCGTGACGCTGCGTTTTTGTACCTGTTGCTGGCGCACATCGGTGCGCTGGTGATTTTGTTGTCGTTTGGCGTGCTGGCAGCGTTCGGCAACGGTCTGACCTTTGACCAGATGCGCGCCGCACAGTTGTCCCCGCTGTGGGCCAGCATTGCGTTTGCCTGCACCTTTATCGGCTTTGGCACCAAATCCGGCATGGTGCCACTGCACGTCTGGCTACCCGAGGCGCACCCGGTAGCACCGTCGCACGTGTCGGCGCTGATGAGCGGCGCCATGATCAAGATGGGGATTTACGGCATCGTGCGCGTCACCTACGACCTGATTGGCGACGTGCAATCGGAATGGGGCATGGCGGTGCTGATCATCGGTACCGCGTCGTCGGTGCTGGGCGTGCTGTACGCGCTGATGCAGCACGACCTGAAGCGTCTGCTGGCGTATCACTCGATCGAAAACATAGGCATCATCCTGATGGGGCTGGGGATGTCGATGATTTTTCTGGGCACCGGTCACCAACTGCTGGGCACGCTGGGCTTGGTGGCGGCGCTGTACCACACGCTGAATCACGCGCTCTTTAAGGCACTGCTGTTTTTGGGTGCCGGTGCGGTACTGTACCGCACCCACGCGCACGACCTGGACCAGATGGGTGGCCTGATTCACCGGATGCCAGTGACGGCGTTTTTGTTTCTGGTGGGCTGTGTGGCGATCTCTGCACTGCCGCCGTTCAACGGCTTCGTCTCGGAGTGGCTGACGTTCCAGACCGCCTTGCAGTCGCCCGCGCTGGAAAACAGCGTGTTGCGCTCGACCATCCCGTTTGCTGCGGCGCTGCTGGCGCTGACCGGTGCCCTGGCGGCAGCGTGCTTTGTCAAGGCGTTTGGCATGGCGTTTCTGGGCAAGGCACGCAGTCGGCGTGCCGCGCGGGCGCGCGAAGCCCCCAGGGGCATGCTCGCAGGCATGGGGCTGCTGGCGCTGCTGTGCTTTTTGCTGGGCGTATTCCCCAGCACGGTGATTGGGCTGATGGCCCCCATCACCCAGATGCTGGTGCATGACGCGCTGCCCTCAGCCAGCGCGCAAGGCTGGTTGTGGCTGACACCGGTGTCGGCGCTGGTGGCTTCGTACTCGGCACCGTTTGTCGTGCTGGCGCTGGTGATCGTATTTGGCGCGGGTTACCTGTTCCTGAAACGCGGCAGCGCACCGGTGCGCCGCAGCGACCCGTGGGACTGTGGTTTTGGTGGCTTGACGCCCCGCATGCAATACACCTCCAGCGCGTTCAGCCAGCCGATCCGGCGCGTGTTTCGCGGTGTCTGGCAGATCGAAGAACACATCGACACCCTCACCAGTGCCGGGCCGCTGCCACGCGTGACCAGCCTGCACTACAGCGTGCATGCGCACGACTGGTCGTGGCAGACCTGCTACCTGCCAATCGGCCGCCTGGTGCTGGCGGCAGCCAACCGCATCGGCTTCATCCAGACCGGAAACATTCACACCTACCTGAAGTTTTCTTTTGTCACGCTGCTGGTGTTTTTATGGATCGTGAGTTGATGTTCTGGGCCCTGGCCGTGGCGCAGACGCTGGCGTTCATCACGGCGGCACCGTTGCTGGCGGGTTGGGTGCAGCGTGTCAAGTGCCACTTGCAAAACCGCGCCGCGCCGTCGCTGTGGCAGCCCTATCGTGACCTGGCCAAGCTGTTTGGCAAAAACATGGTGGTGGCGCACAACGCGTCGTGGCTGTTCCGGGCCACGCCCTATATCGTTTTTGGCGCTATGGTACTGGCCTGTACGGTGGTGCCGCTGGCGGTAGTGCAGGTGCCAACGGCGGCGATTGCCGACGTGATCGTGCTGGTCGGATTTTTCTCGCTGGCACGCTTTTTCACTGCGCTCGCAGGGCTCGACATCGGCACCGCCTTTGGTGGCATGGGTGCCTCGCGTGAAATGATGGTGGCCGCGTTGGCCGAGCCAGCCATGCTGATGGTGGTGTTCACTTTCTCGATGACCGCGCACACTACCAATCTGTCGGTCGCCACCGGCTACATCCTGCAACAAGGGCTGCTGTTGCGTCCGTCGTTTTTGTTTGCGTTGCTGGCGCTGGCAATGGTGGCAGTGGCCGAGGCCAGCCGGATCCCGGTGGACAACCCGACCACGCACCTGGAGCTGACGATGCTGCACGAGGCCATGATCCTTGAGTACGGTGGCCGTCACCTGGCGCTGATCGAATGGGCGTCGCAGATCAAACTGATGATTTACGCCGTGCTGTTGATCGACTTTTCTTTTCCGTGGGGCATCGCCAACGAGCTATCAGCGCCGGCCTTGGCTACGGGCGTGGTGGCAGCAGCGGCCAAACTGATGCTGATCGGGGTCGTGCTGGTGGTGTGGGAAACCGTGATGGCCAAGATGCGCTTGTTTCGGGTGCCGCAGTTTCTGGGTTTTGCCTTCATGCTGGCAGTGCTGGGGATGCTGACGCACGTGATGCTGGAAGGCGGTAATTAAATGGATTTCGCCCATTTGGGCTTATTCAACCAGGCCATCATCCTGTTTGCCGCGCTGGCGCTGCTGACGTCGTTTTTGATGCTGGCACAGGCGCGCATGTTGCCGCTGATTTTTACCTTTGCCTGGCAAGGCTTTTTGCTGGCCACCACCACGGTACTGGTGGCGGTGGTGACCGGTCACGCCGACTTGTATGTTTCGGCGCTGCTGACGTTCACCCTGAAGGTGTTGATCATCCCATGGCTGCTGTACCGCCTGAGCGTACGGCTGGAAATGCAGTACAACGCCGAAGAAATTGCGCACCCCACACTGCTGCTGATCGGCGGCGTGGTGCTGGTGATCTTCAGCTACTTTGTCGCCAAGTCAATCATCCATCTGTCTGGTTTGGCCACACGCAACATCATTGCGGTGAGCATTGCCATCGAACTGCTGGGCATGCTGCTGATGTGCGTGCGCAAGTCGGCGGTGGCGCAGGTGATCGGCTTCATGTCGATGGAATCGGGCATTTTCTTTGCTGCGTCGGTATCGGCCTACGGTATGCCGCTGATCGTCGAACTGGGCGTCGCGTTTGACATTCTGGTGGCTTCGATCCTGTTTGGCGTATTTTTCTTTCATTTGCGCGATTCCTTTGGCTCGCTCGATGTGGGTCAGTACAACCACCTGTCGGAAGCCAATGAAACTGACACACCTGACGATCGGACCAATGCGCCAGCTCAAGCGCGTACGCCCGCAACAGGGGGGCATGCATGACACTGCTTGAAGCCACACTGATCACGCCGCTGGCCGGTGGGCTGATATTGGCCATCCTCGGGCATCGGCCCATAGCCGGCTGGATCAACATCGGCATCGGCCTGGTCACCTTTCTGGCGTCGCTGGCGATGGCGCTGGACGTGTTCAGCCACGGCCCGCAACTGTCGCCTGGTCGAATGTTTTACATCGACGCCTTCAACGTTTATCTGGTGGTGCTGACGGCGTTTGTCGGCCTGACCACGTCAATCTTTTCGCGCCCCTATATGCGCCACGAAGTTGAAAAAGGGCGCGTCACCGACCGGCGCCTGCGCCTGTACCACTCGATGTACCAATGTTTTCTGTTTTCGATGTTGCTGGCGCTGTCCACCAACAATCTGGGCGTGCTGTGGGTGGCAATGGAAATGGCCACGCTGACCACCGTGCTGCTGGTGTCGCTGTACCGCACGCCTGAAGCGATTGAGGCGGCCTGGAAGTACTTTATTTTGTGCGGTGTCGGCATCGCACAGGCGCTGTTTGGCACCGTGCTGATCTATTTTGCGGCCGAGGCCAAATTGGGCGCTGACCGTGACGACACGTTGCTGTGGACTGTGCTGCACAGCAGCGCCAGTGGCGGGCTCGATCCGGCCGTCATCACGCTGGCGTTTGTCTTTTTGCTGGTCGGTTACGGCACCAAGGTCGGCCTGGTGCCGCTGCACAACTGGTTGCCCGACGCGCACTCAGAGGGCCCGACACCGATGTCGGCGGTGCTCTCAGGTCTGCTACTCAACGTCGCGCTGTACGCGCTGGTGCGCGTCAAGATGCTGGTCGATGCGTCGCTGCACACGCATTTGGCGGGCTATCTGATGATGGGTTTTGGCCTGCTGTCGTTTACCGTGGCCGGGCTGTTTTTGCACCGTCAGCACGACGTCAAACGGATGTTCAGCTATTCGTCGATCGAGCACATGGGACTGATCACCTTTGGCTTTGGCCTGGGTGGTCCCTTGGCCACCTACGGCGCACTGCTGCACATGACGGTGCATTCGCTCACCAAGTCGGCCATCTTTGTCACCGTGGGTCACGCCTGTCAACTGGCAGGAACGCAGCGCATCGACCAAATCCGCGGGCTGATCCGCTCCCAGCCGGCCATTGGCTGGGGGCTGTTGCTGGGCGTGGTTTCAATCGCTGGTTTCCCGCCGTTTGGCGTTTTCATCAGCGAATTTCTGTTGTTGATGGCAACCATGAAGGCCTGGCCGTGGCTGACCATTCCGCTGCTGATCGGCTTTGGTATTGCTTTTGCCGGCCTGTTTCGGCACATGCAGAAAATGGTGTTTGGCGAACCGCCCCCGGGCCAGCAGCCGGTGCAGGCCAACATGATCCCGGTGATCGTGCACTTGGTACTGGTGCTGTTGCTGGGCCTGATGATCCCCAACTTTTTATCAAGCTGGTTTGAGCAGGCGACACTGCTGATTTCAGGGGAGGCACTGTTATGACGGTGCCCGCCATGCTGACGCCTCTGTTAAACCACCTAATGGCCTGCGGTGCGCAGATCAGTCAGCTCTCCAGCGCACTGCTGCCGGCGCAGCGTATCAGCGTTGCGCCCGATCTGTGGCAGACGGTGGCACAAAGCGCGCAGGCGCTGGACTTTCGCTGGGTGGCGCTGTGGGCCGACGACGTGCGCAGCAACCCTGATGAAATACCCACTTTCAGCATACACGTCTGTCTGGAAAAATCTGGAGCCTATCTGGTCGCCACCACGCAAGTAACCGGTGCCAGCCCGCACATCGCTTCCCACACACCGTTCTACGCTGGCGCCGACCGGCTGGAACGCCATGTGCACGACCTGCTGGGCATTGTGTTTGACGACCACCCGGATCAGCGCCGTTGGTGTCGCCACCAGGCCTGGGGCGAAGCAGATTTTCCACTGCGGCGCGACGTTACGGTGCAAGGCCAACCGCCGGCGCAAACGCCGGCCGACCAGCACTACAACTTTTTGCTGGCGCAGGGCGGTGGCGTGTATGAAATACCGGTCGGGCCGGTGCACGCTGGCATCATCGAACCCGGTCACTTCCGGTTTCAGGCGGTCGGCGAAACCGTGCTGCGGCTGGAAGAACGCCTGGGCTATACCCACAAAGGGGTTGAAAAAATTGCCCAGGGACGCGATGCCGCCGCTCTGGCACGCCTGGCCGGGCGCGTCTCGGGCGACTCAACCGTGGCACATACCTGGGCTGCCTGCCAGGCAATGGAGCGCGCCGCCCAGTTGGAACTGCCGCCACGAGCCTATTTTTTGCGTGCGCTGATGTGCGAACGCGAACGCGTAGCCAACCACCTGGGCGACCTGGGCGCCATGCTCAACGACATCGGCTTTGCCTTTGGCGCCATGCAGTTTGGCCGCCTGCGCGAACTCTGGCAGCGGATGTCCAATGACGTTTTTGGCCACCGTTTCATGATGGACTGCATCAGGCCAGGCGGCGTGGCGCGTGATCTGGCACAGCCCTTTGCGGCGTCACTGCGAGTGCAGACCGATGCAGTGCGCGAGCAGGTGCAGCGCCTGATGAGCATCATCAACAGCCTGCCGTCGGTGGCCGACCGGGTGCGCGGCGCGGGCATCCTCAAGCCCGAGTACGCCCGGGCTCTGGGCTGCCTGGGTTTTGTCGGACGCGCCTGTGGGCACAACGTCGATGTGCGCCGCGACGCGCCCTACCCACCTTACGACCAGCTTGAGGTGACCACCCCACTGCATCATTTTGGCGACGTCAACGCGCGCGCCCGGGTGCGGCTGGAAGAAATGACGGTGTCGTTCGATTTGCTGGATTCCTTGCTGGACGATCTGCCCGGCGGCGCGTGTAGCGTGGCCTGGCGCGCCCCGGCTGCCAACGCCGAGGGATTGGGGTTGGTAGAGGGATGGCGTGGCGAAATACTGAGCTACGTGCGCTTTGGCGAAGCTGGCCGTATCGCCTGTTTTTTCCCGCGCGACCCATCGTGGACCACCTGGCCGGCGCTGGAGCTGCTGATCCACGACAACATCGTGCCGGACTTTCCGGTCTGCAACAAATCCGTCAACGGTTCCTACTCCGGCGTTGATCTGTAAGCCTCAATCATCCTAAATTCCTCAGTTGACCGCTAACAGGTGTCACTAACTGCTTATGAATGTTGATTATTTTGGCTTTGATCGAGTTCACCTTTTGGGTGACAGCGCTACGCACCCGATTGAGCCACTGGCAACGCGCCTGGGGTCGTTACTTCTCCTTGCGGGCAGGAGCCCGCTGCGTCGTCGCCCTTGCAGGGCGCAGCCATGCCAGAGGCATGACCTGCTTTTGCCGTCCAAACGTGCGCAGGCGCGTTTGGAGCCGCGGCAATCGCCCTACCCAGACGCGCCGCCAGCGGCCCACTCGGGCGCGTCCAACTAAGGAATCTAGGATCATGCTGAGCATCCTCGGAAAAATCCAGCGTATCGGCATCCTGACCGAGCCGATACCCGCATCGGACGAGCCGGCCCTGCTACAGGTTGGCGAACAGTTGCGCCAGCACGTCGGCGCGCGTTTCAATGGCAGCCTGGCGATCCGCGAAGTCGATGCTGGCTCGTGCAACGGCTGCGAGCTTGAAATCCAGATGCTGGGCAACCCTTACTACAGCATCGAGCGCTTTGGCGTGCACTTTGTCGCCAGCCCGCGCTTTGCTGACATGCTGCTGGTGACCGGCCCGGTGTCGCGCCATATGCAAGAAGCGCTTAAACGCACCTACGCCGCCACACCCGAACCACGGCTGGTGATTGCAGCGGGTGACTGTGGTGCCTGCGGCGGCGAATTTGGCACCAGCTACGCCAGTTGCGGTGCGGTGGCCAACGTGATTCCGGTCGATGCGGTCATCCCCGGCTGCCCACCGACACCGCTGGCGCTGATGCGCGGTATTTTGCAAGCGATCGAGGCGCGGCCAGCGCGCTGAGCTGGCCGCAAAAAGCACGATTTCGGGCACGCGTAAAATGCCACCGAAAGGTTTCAACCATGTACATTTTCCATCGTCCCTACTACACCTCTGAGGCCACTCAGTTCCTCGACAGCCTGAGGCAAAAAGACCCCAAGGTCGAACAAGGCCAGCAACTTGGGCGCAATCTGTTGTGGGACAAATCGGTGGATCGCGACGCCTGGCGCGACTACCGCGCCGCTCAGGTGCCGCAAAAGCCCTACGTCTATCAGACTGAAACCCACTAAGCCGGACTGCGCTGGCGGCGCCCTCTGCTGCCGTTTTTCCGGTTTTTTTCTGGTCTGTCACCTTGTCCATGATCGTCACCGCATCGTCGGACCTGTTTGGTGCGTCCAGCCCGACCGATATGCCACAGGTGGTAGATCAGGTGGCGCTGGCTCGCCTGTATGGCGAGCCGCTGTTTGTGCTGCCACAAGATTTATACATTCCACCCGACGCGCTAGAAGTATTTCTGGAGGCGTTTGAAGGTCCACTCGATTTGCTGTTGTACCTGATCCGCAAACAAAATTTCAACATTCTGGACATCCCGATGGCCGGCTTGACGCGCCAATACCTGAGCTACGTCGAAGAAATCCGCCACCGCAATCTGGAACTGGCCGCCGAATACCTGCTGATGGCGGCCATGCTGATCGAAATTAAATCGCGTATGCTGCTGCCGCCCCGTCCCGTGCCAGCGGGCCAAGAGCCAGAAGACCCGCGCGCCGAATTGGTGCGACGACTGATGGAATACGAGCAGATGAAACGGGCGGCGGCGCGGCTGAACGCCCTGCCGCAACTGGGTCGCGATTTCTTGGCAGCGCAGGTCTATGTGGAACAGTCATTGCAGCCACGCTTGGCCGACGTGTCGGTGACCGATCTGCAACAAGCCTGGGCGTCGATTTGGCAGCGCGCCAAGCTGATCGAGCGCCACAAAATCACGCGTGAAGAGCTGTCGGTGCGCGAACACATGAGCCATATCCTGAAACGCCTGCAGGGTCGCCGTTTTGTCGAATTCGAAGACTTATTTGATCCCATCAAGGGCACGCCAGTACTGGTGGTGACCTTCATCGCCTTGCTCGAACTGGCCAAAGAGTCACTGATCGAGGTGACCCAGGCCGAAGCCTTTGCACCGATCTACGTGCGCTTGTCGTACACCCCGTCCTGAACTTTTATCACCCAACGCATCATGAACTCACGTCTTGTCAATCCAGCAGCCCACCCCCCCCTGAAATTTGATGTCCTGATCGTCGGCAGCGGGCTGGCTGGTTTGAGCTCGGCACTGCTGCTGCCGGCCAACAAAAAAATCGCCATCATCACCAAACGCGAGGTGTCCGAAGGCTCCAGCGGCTGGGCGCAAGGGGGTATGGCCGCAGTCTGGAACAAAAACGACAGTTTCGAAGCCCACATCAACGACACGAACATTGCCGGCGCTGGTCTGTGCGACCCGCACGCCACGCGCTTTGTGGTGGAAAACGCGCCCAAGGGCATCGCCTGGCTGCAAACCATGGGCGTGCCTTTCTCAGAGGAGGCCGGTGAGCTGCACCTGACGCGCGAAGGTGGTCACAGCGCACGACGCATCGTGCACGTCACCGATGCCACCGGCGCAGCGGTGCAGCAGACGCTGATTGCGGCGGTCAAAAAAGCGCCCAACGTTACGCTGTTCGAGCAGCACACGCTGGTGGACCTGATCACCAGCGACAAGCTGGGTTTGCCAGGCCCGCAGCGTTGCGTTGGCCTGTACGCGCTCGACAGCGACACCGACGAGGTGCTGACTTTTGCCGCACCGCAAACCATTCTGGCCACTGGTGGCGCCGGCAAGGTCTATCTGTACACCACCAACCCTGATACCTGCACCGGTGACGGCATCGCTGCCGCCTGGCGCGCCGGCTGCCGCGTGCGCAACATGGAGTTCATCCAGTTTCACCCCACTTGCCTGTACCACCCGCACGCCAAATCGTTCTTGATCAGCGAGGCAGTGCGCGGCGAAGGCGGTCGCCTGCTGCTACCCGACGGCACCCGCTTTATGCCCAACCACGATCCGCGGCTGGAACTCGCGCCGCGCGACGTGGTGGCGCGCGCGATCGACTTCGAGATGAAAAAGGGCGGCTTTGACTGCGTCTATCTGGACATCTCACACCAACCCAAGCCCTTTTTGCTGGAGCATTTTCCGAACATCTACGCACGTTGTTTTGAGCTGGGTATCGACATTACCAAACAGCCGATTCCGGTAGTACCGGCGGCGCACTACACCTGTGGCGGCGTGCTGGCCGACCTGCAAGGCCGCACCGACATCGAGGGCCTGTACGCGATTGGTGAAGCGGCGTGCAGTGGTCTGCACGGCGCCAACCGACTGGCCAGCAATTCGCTGGTCGAATGCCTGGTGTTCGCGCAAGCTGCCACCGCCGACATTGCCAGCGCCAGTAACGCCGCGCCACTGAACTTGCCAACGTGGGACGACAGCCGCGTCAGCGACGCCGACGAAGCGGTGGTGATCTCGCACAACTGGGACGAGTTGCGCCGCTTCATGTGGGACTATGTGGGCATCGTGCGCACCAACAAGCGGCTGGAACGCGCAGCGCACCGGATCGCGCTGCTACAGTCCGAGATACACGAGTTTTATGCCAACTTTCACGTCACTCGTGACCTGCTGGAACTGCGCAACCTGGTGCAGGTGGCTGACCTGATCGTGCGCAGCGCGCAAGCGCGCCACGAAAGCCGTGGTCTGCACTTTAGCCGCGACTACCCGCGGTTGCTGGATCAGGCGATCCCGACCACACTCAACCCACACGCTTGACCCGAGGGCCCTTGCTAGCTCCGTTAGACTCGCGACGCCACTGAGGGAACTGCCATGACCCCACCGATCGAACAGAACGCCTCCCCGTACGGAACACTGCCGCCAGCCAGCCCGCTGGCCACGCGCAAACCGGTGAGCCTGCCGCGCCTGCAAGAGCTGCACGCGCGCGGCGAAAAAATCACCATGTTGACCGCCTATGACGCCACTTTTGCTGCCGTGGCCGACGCCGCCGGGGTGGACTGCATTTTGGTGGGTGACTCACTTGGCATGGTCTGCCAGGGCCTTTCCAGCACCGTGGGCGTGACACTGGAAACCATGCGTTACCACGTTGAGAGCGTGGCGCGGGGTTTGCGCCGGGCCCAGGCCACCACTTGGCTAATTGGCGACTTGCCCTACGGCACCTACCAAGAGTCACGCGAACAAGCGTTGCGCAGCGCGGTGGTGCTGATGCAAGCGGGCGCACACATGATCAAGCTCGAAGGTGGCGGCTGGACCGCCGACATCGTGCGCTTTTTTGTTGAACGCGGCATCCCGGTCTGCGCTCACTTGGGGTTGACGCCGCAAACCGTTCATGCGCTAGGCGGCTACCGGGTGCAGGGCAAAACGGCCGAATCGGCCGCCATTCTGACGCGCCACGCGCACGAATTGCAAGACGCCGGCGCCACCCTGATGGTGCTGGAAATGGTGCCGGCCGCGCTGGCCGCACAGCTCACCGGGCAGTTGCAGCACTGCGCCACCATCGGCATTGGCGCTGGCAACGGCACCGCCGGCCAGGTGCTGGTGTTGCACGATATGCTGGGATTGAACTTGGGCAAGATGCCAAAATTTGTGCGCAACTTCATGGCAGAACTGCCGGGCGTGCCGGGTCAGCACGGCATCAAGGAGGCCATGCAGGCCTACGTCAAAGCCGTCAAAGAGGGTAGCTTCCCTGACAACGCGTTGCATGCATGGTAAGCCGAATTGACAATAAAAACAGTCTCTAGCCCTTACCAGTAAAGCGTAAGCAGTTATGAAAATAATTACAACTCTGGCTCACCTGCGGAGCTACTTGACCACCTTTGATCGGCCTGCGTTGGTGCCCACCATGGGCAATTTGCATGACGGCCACCTGTCGCTGGTGCGCCGAGCCAAGCCGTTGGGCGACGTGCTGGTAACCAGCATCTTTGTCAACCGCTTGCAGTTTTTGCCACACGAAGACTTTGACACCTACCCGCGCACCTTTGACGCTGATTGCGCCGCGCTACAGGCCGCTGGTTGCGACGTGGTCTTTGCGCCCACCGAGGCCGAGCTGTACCCGCAGCCGCAAAGCTTCAAAATCAACCCGCCTGCCGAGTTGACCGATTTGCTGGAAGGACACTTTCGCCCTGGTTTTTTCACCGGCGTCTGCACCGTAGTGATGAAGTTGTTTGCCTGCGTACAACCGCGCGTGGCGGTGTTCGGGCAAAAAGACTACCAACAACTGATGGTGATCCGCCAGATGGTGCAGCAGTTTGCGCTGCCGATCGACATCATCGGTGGCCCGACCCGGCGCGCCGCCGACGGGCTCGCGCTGTCGTCGCGCAACAACTACCTGAGCGCTGCCGAGCGCGTTGAGGCAGTGCAGTTGTCACAGGCGCTGCAAACCATGGCCGGTGCGCTCAAAGCCGGTGCGGTTGATGTAGCCGCGTTGGAGCAACAGGCGATGGCCGCTTTAAGCGCACGCGGCTGGCAGCCCGACTACTTGACGCTGCGCCGCCGCGCCGACCTGCAATCGCCTGCGACGGTCGAGCTTGCCACGCTACTGGCGCAAGCCGACCTAGTATTACTCGGCGCGGCCAAACTGGGCCAAACCCGACTGATCGACAACCTGGAGGTTTGATCGCTCACATCGAGCGTTAACTACATAAGCGATGAACAACGAGGCAATGCGCCCGTCAGCGCCATCTAATACTGGATATTTGAGTTCCCATAGGCAGAGGTCATCGCGGCCAACCCGATGACAGACGACATCACCGATTTAGTGCTAGTTAAAAAAACAAATTTTTTTGCAATGGCCCTACCGGCGATCTAAACAAATAGGGTTGGCCCTAGCAGCCTGTCGGACTTTCGGTACATCTGCTGCAATCCGACCGCAGCGGTCCATTTTCCACCGACTTTTTGCCCCATAGCTACGGCTATTTTGGGTCTGCAAATCCGGCAAAAACTGTCCTCGCTGGGGCCGAATTTCGCTTCGATACCCAAAGTCAGACAGGCTGCTAGGCATTTTGGGTATTCCGGCCGATCGTGACCGGTCATTCCGGTCGATCGTGACCGGCGATTCTGGTTTATCGTGACCGGTCATTCCGGTCGATCGTGACCGCCCGTTCTGGTTTATCGTGACCAATGATT